>NZ_JBXUOW010000013.1:0-95311 GCF_057196645.1 Micromonospora sp. ATLC16 | reverse complement strand
GCCAGCAGCAGCACGCCGACCAGCGCGCCCCAGCCGGGGGCGAGCGTGCTGACGTCGGAGCGACCCCGGATCAGGCTGAAGCCGACCAGCGCGACGAGCAGGCCGCCCAGCCCGTGGCGCCAGGCCAGCGCGGCGGCCCGGACCCGGTCCAGTTCGCCGCGCAGCGACGCGGCCAGCTCCTGCGCCCGGCGCAGATCGGTGAGCGTCGCCGCCGGCCCCGGCCGCACTCGGATCACGACTCGACCTCCAGCGTCACCGTCCAGTACGCGCCGCAGCCGGCCAGCCGGTCGGGGCGGGCCGGGTGGTCGGCGGCGCAACTGCACAGCAGCGTCCGGTAGCCGGGGTCGACCGGTGCCTGCGGTGCCTCCCGCCGGTACACCTCGTCGACGATCGGGCAGGTGATCGGGTGCTGGCAGCGGGGGCAGTCGCCGCTGAGCAGCACCGCCGGACCGTACCGGCGCACCGAGAACGTCTCCGCGACCCGGCTGCCGTACCCCTCGTCGGTGACCTCCGCGTACGGCAGCGGCTGCGCCGCCGGCTCACCATCCCGCACCGATGCACCCTCCCACCGTCGTCGTCCCGACAACGAGCACGGTAGCGACCGCCCGCCCGCCGGTCACCCGGCGCGCGGGCGGACCGGTGCCCGGTCTGGCGAGCGGGTGCCGGGAAGCAGGATCGGCGGAGCGCCCGTGCGGCCGGACCGTCCGTGGGAGGCTGGACGGTACCGGCGCCGCCGGGCGGGCGTTGCCGGCCGGGACGTCCAGCGGTTGCCGGCCGAGCATGCCCGGCACATGCAGGCGATGCGGCAGCGGGGGATCATCCTCGTCGCCGGGGCGGTGGACGGCCCGGCCGGCTAGCTGGAGTTCCCGCTGGTCAAGATGGAGAGCTGAGTCACGCCAGCCGCAGGCACGGCGTGTTGCCGACCGTACGCGTACAGTTGTCGACCCGGAGCGCCCCGACACGGCCTGGCGCCGGGGGCGTACCATTCCGGCGCGCGGTCGCCGTTGCCCGCCGTCGACGTCCGGAGCGACTCACGCTCGCCGGCCGCGCCAGTGGGCAGCGCGCCGTTGGACAACTGTTCCACATTGCGCGAGGGGTCGGCCGGTGGTCCGACCCGGAGGAGAGACTAGCCTGATGGGCGTGACACGCCGCGCGAAGATCGTCTGTACTCTTGGCCCCGCCACCTCGTCGCCCGAGCGCATCCGCGGGCTCGTCGAGGCCGGCATGAACGTGGCGAGGCTCAACTTCAGCCACGGCAGCCACGCCGACCACGAGGCGGTCTACCGGCTCGTGCGGGAGGCGGCGGAGGCCGCGGGGGAGCCGGTGGCGATCCTGGCCGACCTCCAGGGGCCCAAGATCCGCCTGGGCAGGTTCGCCGACGGGCCGCACGACTGGCGCACCGGTGACTCCGTGGTGATCACCGGCGACGACATCGTGGGCAGCAAGGAGCGGGTCTCCTGCACCTACCGCCGGCTTCCGCTGGAGGTCAAGCCCGGTGACCGGCTGCTGATCGACGACGGCCGGGTGGCCGTCGAGGTCACCGACGTCACCGGCAACGACATCCGGGTGCTGGTCACCGAGGGCGGTCCGGTCAGCAACAACAAGGGCGTCTCGCTGCCGAACGTGGCGGTCAGCGTGCCCGCCCTGTCGGAGAAGGACGCCGCCGACCTGCGCTTCGCACTCGGCCTCGGCGTGGACCTGGTCGCCCTGTCGTTCGTCCGCTCCGCCGACGACATCAAGCTGTGCCACGCGATCATGAGTGAGGTCGGTGTGCACCGCCCGGTGCTGGCCAAGGTCGAGAAGCCGGAGGCGGTCGACCACCTCGAAGCGATCGTGTTGGCCTTCGACGGGGTCATGGTGGCCCGCGGTGACCTCGGCGTGGAACTGCCGCTCGACGAGGTGCCGCTGGTGCAGAAGCGCGCGGTGCAGTTGTGCCGGGAGAACGCCAAGCCGGTCATCGTGGCCACCCAGATGCTCGACTCCATGATCGAGAATTCCCGGCCGACCCGCGCCGAGGCCTCCGACGTGGCAAACGCGGTACTCGACGGCGCCGACGCGGTGATGCTCTCCGGTGAGACGAGCGTCGGCAAGTATCCGGTGCTCACCGTCAGCACCATGTCCAAGATCGTCAGCACCACCGAGGCCGGCTCCATCCTGGTGCCCCGCCTCCAGCACGACCCGCGTACGCACGGCGGCGCGCTCACCGTGGCCGCCTCCTCGATCGCCCGGGCCATCGGCGCGAAGGCGCTGGTCGCGTTCTCGCAGACCGGTGACACCGTGCGCCGGCTCAGCCGGCTGCACTGCGACCTGCCGCTGCTGGCCTTCACCCCGGTGCCCGAGGTTCGGGCGCAGCTCGCCCTCTCGTGGGGGGTGGAGACCTTCCTGATGCCGTTCGTGCAGCACACCGACGACATGTTCCGCCAGGTCGACCAGGCGCTGCTCGGACTCAACCGGGGCAACCCCGGCGACTACGTGGTGATCGTGGCCGGTAGCCCGCCCGGCAGCCCCGGCTCGACCAACACCCTGCGGGTGCACCAGCTCGGTTCGCTTGTCGACGCCGCCACCGCGCGGGCGTTGCAGTGACCGACAGCTCGCTCGTCGGCCAAGCCGCCGTCGACCAGCTGCTGGAGGTCCTGGACCTCGCGCCGACCGGCGCGATGTCGTTCCGGGGGATGAGCCCGCCGGTCGGCCCGCAGCGGGTGTACGGCGGCCAGGTAGCCGGTCAGGCCCTGGTCGCCGCCGGCCGCACCGTCGACCCGGAGCGGGTGGTCCACTCGCTGCACGGCTACTTCGTGCGTGCCGGCGACCCGGTCGAGCCGATCGAGTACGAGGTGGAGAACATCCGGGACGGCCGCTCGTTTTCGGTGCGCCGCTCGGTCGCGCTCCAGCACGGCAAGCCCATCTTCTTCATGTCCGCCTCGTTCCAGCGACCGGAGGAGGGGCTGGACCACCACGCCCCGCTGCCGCCGGAGGTGCCCGGGCCGGAGTCGGTCCCGACCATGACCGACCGGCTGTCCCGCTACCCGGAGCGGCTGGGCATCTGGGGGCAGATTCCCCGCCCGATCGACGTGCGCTACGTCGGTGAGCCGGGTTGGGTCCGGCCGGGCGACCGGCCGGCCGATCCGCACCAGCGGGTGTGGATGCGCATCGACGGCAAGCTGCCCGACGATCCGCTGTTGCACGCCTGCGCCCTGACGTACGCCTCCGACCTGACCCTGCTCGACTCGGTGCTCTCGGTGCACGGCGAGGTGTGGGGGCCCGGTGGCGTGGTGGGCGCGAGCCTGGACCACGCCCTGTGGTTCCACCGGCCGTTCCGGGCCGACGAATGGTTCCTCTACGACTGCTGGAGTCCGTCGGCCTCCGGCGCGCGCGGGCTGGCCACCGGCCGCATGTTCACCGTGGCCGGCAGCCAGATCGCCAGCGCCGTGCAGGAGGGCCTGCTGCGCCGGGTCGGTGGCTGAGACACCGTTCGGCGTCCTCGGTCAGCGACCGACGGTGACCACCGTACGACGTGCCGGACCCTCGTCTGCCGTTGGTTGGGCCGCCGGGCAATGTCCGGGTACCCGACAGTTAACCTTTCCGACATGCGTCTTTCAGCCCGGGTGGACTACGCCCTTCGAGCGGTCGCCGAACTGGCCTCGGTGACCGGGGCTGGACGTGGTAGCCCGGTCACCGCCGATCAGATCGCGCGGGCCCAGCAGATCCCACCGAAGTTCCTGGAGAGCATCCTGCTGCAACTGCGCCGTGCTGGCGTGGTGCAGGCCCAACGCGGGCCCGAGGGCGGCTACTGGCTGGCCCGGCCGGCGGAGGAGATCTGCCTCGCCGACGTGATCCGGGTGATCGACGGGCCGTTGGCGCATGTTCGAGGCCAACGCCCCGAGCATCTCGGATACCAGGGTGCCGCCCGGGCGTTGCAGGAGGTCTGGATCGCGCTGCGGGCCAGCGAGCGGCAGATCCTCGAACTGGTCACCGTCGCCGACGTGGCGCGGGGCACCCTGCCCGAGCCGGTCACCAAGCTGGTCGCCGACCCTGGCGCCTGGACCTGACCGCCCGCGCCACCGCCCGACGGCCGCCACGCGTCGGCGTGTCGTCTCACTGACTGATTCCAGGGTTGACCGGAGGCCGACCATGCCGCATTCTCGACCAAGCCGATAGGAGATATCGATTAGCCGGGAGGCGTCGTGCGCAAGCTGCTCGTCATCGCGCTGGTGGGGCTCGCCGCGCAACTCGTTGACGGTTCACTCGGCATGGCCTACGGGCTGACCTCCTCGACGCTGCTGCTACTGGCCGGTGTCGCACCGGCCGCCGCGTCCGCCTCGGTGCACCTGGCCGAGATCGGCACCACGCTCGCCGCGGGCACGGCGCACTGGCGGTTCGGCAATGTCGACTGGCGGGTGGTGCGCCGCATCGCGCTGCCCGGCGCGGTCGGCGCCTTCGCCGGCGCCACCTTCCTCAGCGCGCTCTCCACCGAGTCGGCCGCACCCTGGATGGCCGCGATCCTGTTCACGCTCGGCGCGTACCTGCTCATCCGGTTCTCCCGGCCGCTGCGCCGAAACCCGGCCGCCGGCCGGCTGCGCGGGCGTTTCCTCGGCCCGCTCGGCCTCGTCGCCGGCTTCGTCGACGCCACCGGCGGCGGCGGATGGGGTCCGGTGGCCACCCCGGCCCTGTTGGTCAGCGGCCGGCTGGAGCCCCGCAAGGTGATCGGCTCGGTGGACACCTCCGAGTTCGTCGTGGCCGCCGCCGCCAGCCTCGGCTTCCTGATCGGTCTGGGCACCGAGGGTTTCCTGCTGCCGATCGTGCTCGCGCTGCTCGCCGGTGGCCTGATCGCCGCACCGATCGCGGCCTGGCTGGTGCGCATCGTGCCGGCCCAACTGCTCGGCGCGGCCGTCGGTGGCGTGATCGTGCTGACCAACGCCCGCATCCTGATCCGCGTCGGTGACCTGGGTGGTCCCCTGCCGGTGCTCGTCTACCTGCTGCTGGCCGCGGGCTGGATCACGGCCCTGACGCTGGCGACCCGGGTGCTGCTGCGGACCCGCCGTGAACGGGCCCTCGCCGCGACCCTCGCCGCCGAGCCGCCCCACGCCTCCGCCGAGCCCCACGCCTCCGCCGAGCCGGTCGGCGCGGGCGCACCCGCCCACCCCGATCCCCGTTGACCATGAGGTTGTTGTCCCGACACACCAGGCGGAGGGAGCACAACCCCACGAGTGACAAGAGGGGCTGCAGGGAGGCTCAGCTCTCCGGGGACAGGGTTGTCGCGGTGTGTGCGATCAGCTCCCAGGCCTGGTCGACGTGCGTCTGGGTGGTCTGCGGGGCGCCGACGGCCAGCCGCAGGGTGTGTCGGCCGGCGACCCGGGTGTGCGTCAGGTACACCTTGCCGGCGGCGTTGACCGCCGCCAGCAGCCGCTCGTTCGGCCCGTCCGGGCCGCGCAACCGGAAACAGACAAGCGCGTACGGGTGGTCGGCGACCAGTTCGAACCGGTCGTCGGCACGGACCCGGTCGGCGAACCCAGCGGCCAGCGCCACCCCTCGACGGATGTGCTCGCGCAGGCCCTCGACGCCGTACCAGCGCAGCACGAACCACAGCTTCAAGGCTCGGAACCGCCGACCGAGCGGCACCTGCCAGTCCCGGTAGTCGATCACCGCGCCGGACTCGGTGGCGGCGTTGCGCAGGTACTCCGGCAGCACGGTCAGCGCCTCGACCAGTTCAGCCGCGTCGGCCACCCAGAACGCGTCGCAGTCGAAGCCGGTCAGCAGCCACTTGTGCGGGTCGAAGCAGTACGAGTCGGCGTACTCCACACCCGCGTGGCCGAACCGCAGTTCCGGGCAGACCGCCGCCGCGCCCGCGTACGCGGCGTCGACGTGCAGGAAGACACCCTGCTCGGCGCAGATCGGGCCGATGGCCGGCAGCGGGTCCACCGCCGTGGTGGAGGTGGTGCCGACGGTCGCCACCACCAGCGCGGGCACCACCCCGGCGGCCCGGTCCGCCTCGATCGCGGCGCGCAGCGCCACCGGCGACATCGCCCGGGTCGCCGGTTCCACCTCGATCAGGCGCACACCGTCGGCGCCCAACCCCGCGATCCGGGCCGCCTTCTCCACCGACGAGTGCGCCTCCGTCGAGGCGTACACCCGGTAGCGGCGGTCGACGCCGGCCTGGCGCCACCGCCCGCCGGCGGCCCGGTGCAGCGCGACCAGGGTGGCCACCAGGGTGGCCGAGGAGGCCGAGTCCTGGATGACCCCGCCGCCGCGGCCGGTGGAGCGGAACCGGGCCGGCAGGTCCAGCAGGTCGGCCAGCCAGTCGAGCAGCACCGTCTCCAACTCGGTGCAGGCCGGAGCGGCGGCCCAGAGCATGCCCTGCACGCCGAGCCCGGCACTGACCAGGTCACCGAGCACGCTGGGGCCCGAGGTGTTGGCCGGGAAGTACCCGAAGAAGCCCGGATGCTGCCAGTGGGTGAGCCCGGGGGCGACCAGCTTGTCCAGGTCGGCGAGGACCGCCTCGACCGGCTCGCCCCGGGCCGGCGGCCCGGCCGGCAGCCGGGCGGCCACCGTGCCGGGTGGGTCCTGGGAGGTCACCGGGCGTTGCGGCAGGGTCGCCCAGTAGTCGGCGATCCAGTCGACCACCGCGTACCCGGCCCGGCGGAACTCCTCCGGCGTCATGTGTTCAGCCACCAGGCGAGTGGATCAAAAGAATGCCTTCGGAGCAAGGCGGCGGATCGATTGTGAGCAGAAAACGCTTGCCCTAGCATCACAGATGCGCGGGAACGCACTCACCTCCATCGATCAGATGGACTCTTTCCGCTAGCGCGGCACGGACGCCGGCCGGGCACGGCCGGTGGACCAACGCTCGTCGGCCCCGGGCACGGCCGGCGGATCACCGGACGCCGCGCGTCCGACCTCCACCGGAGGAACCATGCTTCGCACCGCCCCCCGGGCGGCCCTGCTCGCCGCGACCACCGCCACCGCGGTCGTTGCCGCCGGCGTGCTGACCACCCTGACCGCCTCGGCCGCCGTCGCGGGATGCCGCGTCGACTACCGCGTCACCAACCAGTGGACCGGCGGCTTCGGCGCCGACATCAGCGTCACCAACCTCGGCGATCCGGTCAACGGCTGGACCCTGACCTGGACCTGGGCCGCCGGGCAACAGGTCACCCAGGCCTGGAACACCACCGTCACCCAGTCCGGCGCCCAGGTGAGCGCCCGCAACGTCGACTACAACGCCGCCATCGGCACCAACGGCAGCGTCAACTTCGGCTTCAACGGCTCGTGGAACGGCAGCAACCCGGCACCGACCAGCTTCGCGCTGAACGGCACCACCTGCACCGGCGCCACCACCCCGACCACCCCGACCACCCCACCGCCGTCACCGACCACCCCGTCACCGACCACCCCACCACCGACCACCCCGCCACCGACCACACCGCCACCGACCGGAGTCATGCAGGCGGAGGACCTGGATCGGGGCCTGGTCAGTGTCCGCTCCGGGTCGGCCAACCTGGTCTCGTGGCGGCTGTTGGGGACCGAGACCACCGGCGTGGCGTTCAACCTCTACCGAGGGGCGACCAGGGTGAACGCCAGCCCGATCACCGGCGCCACCAACCACCTGGACAGCGGCGCGCCGGCCGGCGCGACGTACACCGTGCGGGCCGTGGTGGGCGGCACCGAGCAGGCCGCCTCCGCGCCCGCGCTGCAGTTCCCCGCCGGCTACCTGGACGTCCCGTTGCAGGTTCCGCCCGGCGGCACCACCCCCAGCGGTGAGGCGTACACCTACTCCGCGAACGACGCCAGCGTCGGCGACCTCGACGGCGACGGCGACTACGAGTTCGTGCTCAAGTGGGACCCGTCCAACGCCAAGGACAACTCGCAGTCCGGCTACACCGGCAACGTCTACGTCGACGCGTACACCCTCACCGGCACCCGGCTGTGGCGCATCGACCTGGGCCGCAACATCCGCGCCGGCGCCCACTACACCCAGTTCCAGGTGTACGACTACGACGGCGACGGAGACGCCGAGGTGGCGATGAAGACCGCCGACGGCACCCGCTCCGGCACCGGCCAGGTGATCGGCAACGCCAACGCCGACCACCGCAACTCCGCCGGCTACGTCCTCGCCGGCCCGGAGTACCTGACCATGTTCGACGGCCGCACCGGCGCCGCCCTCTCCACCGTCAACTACGACCCGCCACGCGGCACCGTCTCATCCTGGGGCGACAACTACGGCAACCGGGTCGACCGGTTCCTCGCCGGCACGGCGTACCTCGACGGACAACGCCCATCGCTGATCATGGCCCGTGGCTACTACACCCGCGCGGTCATCGCCGCCTGGGACTTCCGCAACGGCACCCTCACCAAGCGGTGGACCTTCGACTCCAACGCCGCCGGCAACGGCGCCGCCGCCGGGCAGGGCAACCACAGCCTCTCCATCGCCGACGTGGACGGCGACGGCCGGCAGGAAATCGTCTACGGCGCGGCCACCGTCGACGACAACGGCCGCCTGCTGTGGTCCACCGGCCACGGCCACGGCGACGCCGGGCACGTCGGCGACCTCGACCCGTCCCGCCCCGGGTTGGAGTACTTCAAGGTCAGCGAGGACGGCAGCAAGCCCAGTTCCTGGTTCGCCGACGCCCGCACCGGGCAGATCCTCTGGTCCACCCCGACCGGCGGCGACAACGGCCGGGGCGTCTCCGGCGACATCTGGGCCGGCAGCCCCGGCGCCGAGTCCTGGTCGTCCGCGGTCAGCGGCCTGGCCAACACCCGGGGCCAGAACATCGGCCGCAAGCCGTCCTCGACGAACTTCCTCGCCTGGTGGGACGGCGATCCGGTTCGCGAACTGCTCGACGCCACCCGGATCGACAAGTACGGCACTGGCGGCGACACCCGCCTGCTCACCGCCAGCGGTGTCTCGTCCAACAACGGCACCAAATCGACCCCGAGTCTCTCGGCCGACCTGTTCGGTGACTGGCGGGAGGAGGTGGTCTGGCGCACCAGCGACAGCCGGGCCCTGCGGATCTACAGCACCCCGACGCCGACCAGCACCCGGATCCACACCCTGATGCACGACCTGCAGTACCGGGTCGCCGTCGCCTGGCAGAACACCGCCTACAACCAGCCCCCGCACCCGAGCTTCTTCATCGGCGACGGCATGACCACGCCGCCCACGCCCGACATCCACCTGCGTTGACCCGGGGACACCGGAGGCGGTAGAAGATAAGGAAAGGCACCGGGCCGCAATCGCGGAATCCGCACAACTGCGGCCCGGTGCCCCACACCGCGGCACCCCCGACCCGTCCCGACCGGAGAGTGCCGTACCACCACCGGATACAAAGTTAGGCGGGCTCCGCGTCGCGAGGGTGACGCTGCCGTGAAGATCGTGTTTCACGACGCCGAAACGCTGTGACCTGGGCCACCTCGCCGCCCCGGCCGCCGGGGCCGCCGACCGTGAGCCGTCGGCTCAGCGGCGCAGACCGCCGGCCACCTCAGCCGCGACCAACTCGAACGAACGCACCCGGTCGGCGACGTCGTACACCATCGTGGTCAGCATCAGCTCGTCCGCGCCGGTGCTTTCCAGCAGCTCGCTCAACTGCCGGCGCACCGTCTCCGGGGAACCGCATGCCTGCCCCTGCCGGCGCTGCGCCAGGAACTCCCGTTCGAACTCGGTGTACGGGTACGATGCCGCCTCGTCCGGCGTCGCCAGCGGCTCCGGCCGCCCCGACCGCAACCGCAGGAAGGACAACCCGGCCGGCCCGGCCAACCACTCGGCGCGCTCGTCGGACTCGGCGCACACCGCGTTCACCGCCACCATCGCGTACGGCCGCTCCAGCCACCGCGACGGGCGGAAACTCTGCCGGTACAGCGCCAACGCGGGCAACGTGTTCTGCGCGCTGAAGTGGTGCGCGAAGGAGAACGGCAGGCCCAGCGCGCCGGCCAGCTGAGCACTGAACCCACTGGAACCCAGCAACCACACCGCCGGCCGCTGCCCGCGCCCCGGAGTCGCGGTGATCCGCCCCGACGCCGTCTCGTCGAAGTAGCCCATCAGGTCGTTCAGCTCGCGGGGAAAACCCTCGGCCGACAGACCCTCCATGGTCCGGCGCAGCGCCAACGCGGTGACCTGGTCCGTGCCGGGCGCACGGCCGATGCCCAGGTCGATCCGCCCCGGATGCAGCGCCTCCAGGGTGCCGAACTGCTCGGCGACCACCAGCGGCGGATGGTTGGGCAGCATCACCCCACCCGAACCGACCCTGATGTCGGTGGTGTGCGCGGCCAGATGCGCGATCAGCACCGCCGGCGCCGAGGACGCGATGGCCGGCACGTTGTGGTGCTCGGCCACCCAGAACCGGTGGTAGCCCAGCTCGTCGACGCGACGCGCCAACTCGGTGGTGTGCCGCAACGCCTCACCGGCGGAGGCACCGGCGGCGACCGGGGCGAGGTCGAGGACGGACAACGGAACGTCGATCACACGGCTGGCCAACCGGCCGTACGCCGGTTCTGTTCCCGACCCGGCCAGCGATGTGATCAACCCGACCCGCGGGCCTGCTCGAAGATCAGGCTGGTCTGGGTGTGCTGCACCGCCGGATCCACCGCCAGATGGTCCAGCACGAAGTCGCGCAGCGCCTCCGCCGAGGCCGCCCGCACGTGCAGCACGTAATCCTCCGCCCCGGCCACGTGGAACACCGACACCACGCCCGGCAGACGCACCGAGCGGGTCCGGAACGCGTCCACCGCCGCCCGCGCGTGCTCGGTCAGCCGCACCGACACCAGCGCCTGCAACGGCAACCCCAACGCCGCCGGATGCACCTCGGCGTGGAAACCCCGGATCGCCCCGCACTCCCGCAACGCCCGGGTGCGCGCCAGACAGGTCGACGGCGCCACCCCCACCCGTTCGGCCAGGGCATTGTTCGGCAACCGGCCGTCGCCGGCCAGCTCGGTCAGGATCGCGCGGTCGGTGTCGTCGAGGGCCGTGAACGGCCGAACATCGTTCGATGCGAGGGGCATGCCGCCATCCTTCACCGAACGACTCCGGTCATGAAAGCAATTATTACGAATAATAATCGGAACTATTGCCTCTGATGGGCTGGATGTTCGATCCTCTCGACATGACGACCGTGGACACCCGAGCCGTGCACGCCGGCCGCGACGACCTCGCCGCCCTCGGCGTCCACGTGCCGCCGATCGACCTGTCCACCACCAACCCGCTGCCCTCGGTGGAGGCTGGCGGCGACGCCTACGAGACCCTCGCCACCGGCGGCACCCTCCCCGCCGACACCAGCGCCGTCTACCAACGGCTGTGGAACCCGACCGTCGCCCGCTTCGAAGCCGCCCTCGCCGAACTGGAAGGCAGCACCGAAGCCGTCGCGTACGCCAGCGGCATGGCCGCCCTCACCGCCGCACTGCTCGCCGCCACCCGCGACGGCCGACGGCACCTGGTCGCCGTGCGTCCCCTCTACGGCGGCACCGACCACGTCCTCGCCACCGGCCTGCTCGGCACCGACGTCACCTGGGCCCGGCCCGACACCGTCGCCGCCGCCATCCGGCCCGACACCGCCCTGGTGATCGCCGAAACCCCCGCCAACCCGACCCTCGACCTGATCGACATCGCCGCCCTCGCCGACGCCGCCGGCCAGGTGCCCCTGCTGATCGACAACACCGTCGCCACCCCGGTTCTCCAGCAGCCCACCCGACACGGCGCGCAGTTGGTGCTGCACAGCGCCACCAAGAGCATCGGCGGCCACGGCGACGTCCTCGCCGGAGTGATCGCCTGCGACGCCGATTGGGCAAGTCGGCTGCGCCAGGTCCGCGCCCTCACCGGCGCGATCCTGCACCCCCTCGGGGCGTACCTGCTGCACCGCGGCCTGCAGACGCTGCCGCTGCGGGTCCGCGCCCAGCAGGCCGGCGCGGAGAAACTCGCCCTCTGGCTCGCCGCGCACCCGGCGGTCGCGCGGGTCCACCACCCCGGCGCCGACGACCCGGCCGGGCTCGTCGGCCGGCAGATGTCCGGCCCGGGCAGCCTCCTCGCCTTCGAGGTACGCGGCGGCGCACCCGCCGCCGCAGCGGTCGCCGACGCCTGCCGGCTCATCACCCACGCCGTCTCCCTCGGTGGCGTCGACACCCTCATCCAGCACCCGGCGTCACTGACCCACCGCCCCGTCGAAACGGAGGCCAGACCCGACGGCGGACTGCTGCGCCTCTCCGTCGGCCTGGAAGACCCGGAGGACCTGCGCGCCGACCTGGAGAACGCGCTCGCCACGATCTGACCCGGTCGAACCTTCGGCGTGCGGGCAGTCGTCGGTCTGTGGTGTCCGGACGCGTCACGATCTCGGGCCGACGTGGCGGTCGAGCGCGGCCACCGCCTCCCGGCGCGCGACGGACAGGCTGTTGGGACGGTTCATCCGCCAGGCGATGCCGAGCAGGTCCAGGCCCCATTGGCAGAGCCCCATGATGTCGGTGGACTCGTTGACGAACATGTAACGCGGGTAGACGTATGTCTTTCCCCGCACGGTGACCCGGTTGGCGAAGCGGGTGCTGTCGGATTGCCGATATCGGGCCGGCAACGGAAGCAACGCAGGGCACTGGCTTGTTGCTTCGGCTCGGGTTGGCCTTTGCACCAGTATCGGACGGTGGGGTAAGGAAGCCCGACTGCGCGGGCAACCTCGGCCACGGTCGCGCCAGCGAGGTAGCGACTCCTTGCCTCGGCGCGAATTTCGGGGGGATGCACCTGCATATTTGAACGCGCGTACGATAGTTTGTGCCCCCGGTGGGATTCGAACCCACACTGTATGGCTTTTGAAACCATCGTCTCTGCCGTTGGACTACAGGGGCCTGGAGTTCTCGGCCCCCATAGGTTACCCACTACGCTAGGAGCGGCGACACCCGGTACCGCGGGTGTCACGGCGCAGACTGGGTGGGAGTGGCTCGTGGCCGAGACGCAGACGGATGCCGCGCGCAGGCGGGTACTGATCGCCGAGGACGAGGCGCTGATCCGGCTGGACCTGGCCGAGATGCTGGCCGAGGAAGGCTACGAGGTGGTCGGTGAGGCCGGTGACGGCGAGGCCGCCATCCGGTTGGCCGAGGACCTGAAGCCCGACCTGGTGATCCTCGACATCAAGATGCCGATCATGGACGGGCTGGCTGCCGCCGAACGGATCGCCGGGGCCCGGATCGCTCCGGTGATCATTCTGACCGCGTTCAGTCAGCGTGACCTGGTGGAGCGGGCTCGGGCGGCCGGTGCGATGGCGTACCTGGTCAAGCCCTTCCAGAAGAGTGACCTGGTGCCGGCGGTGGAGATCGCCCTGTCCCGCTACTCGGAGATCGCCGCGCTCGAGGCCGAGGTGGCCGGGCTGACCGACCGGCTGGAGGTCCGCAAGGCCGTCGAGCGGGCCAAGGGCGCGCTGATGACCGCCTACAACATGAGCGAGCCGGAGGCGTTCAAGTGGATCCAGCGCACCGCGATGGACCATCGGATGACCATGAAGGAGGTCTCCGAGCGGATCCTCGCCGAGACCGCTGGCGGTGAGGTGGCCGAGCCGGCACCCTGACCGGCGTCGACCGGCACCGTGACCAGGCACATCGCTGAGACTCGTCACCGCCACTAGCATCTGGCCCATGGGCGTTCGGTGCTTCGCGCGTACCCCGCGCTCTGGTGGTCGGCGCTTCCTCCTCCTGGTGTGCGGCCTGCTCACGGTGTTGCTGGCGGGCTGTCCCGCATCCGGCGGTGAGACCGACGAGCCGGAGCCGGTGTCGTTGGCGTGGCAGCAGGTCCAGCTGCCGTCGCCCGACGGGCCGGGGCGGATCGTGGTGCGGGATCTGGCTGTCTGCGCGGGCCGTTGGTATGCGGCGGGTGCGGTTGCCGACGGGGCCGGTGGTGCCCGACCGGCGGCGTGGTCCAGCCGGGACGGTGCGCAGTGGACACCGGTGCCGGTGCTGGCCGATTCCTACTACGGGCGGCGAAGCGTGTTGTTCTCGATCGCCTGCCGCGACGGGCGTGCGGCTGCCGTCGGCGGCAAGGTGGGTGGCGCGCACGGCAATCCGCGGGTGAGTACCTGGTGGCAGCGTGGGGACGGCACGCTGGTCGAGGTGGCGGCGTCGTTCGAGCTGTACGGCGGGCCGAAGGCGGTGAACGTGTCCCGGTTGGCGGCCGGTCCCGCCGGCTGGCTGATCGTCGGCAACCGGGCCAGCGGTGCGGCGGCCTGGGTCTCGCCGGACGCCGCGGAGTTCACGCTGATCGAGGACGCGCCGGAGTTGTCCACCGATGAGCAGGGTGTGACCTGGGCGTTCGACGCGGTGGCCGGGCCGTGGGGGTGGTTGGCGGTGGGTGGGTTGCTGCCCCCGGGTCGCATCGACCGGGATCCGGTGACGTGGACGTCGGTGGACGGGCGTGACTGGAGCCGTACCATGCTGCCGGGCACCGAGGCGTACGAGGAGATGCAGCGGGTGGTCCTGGTCGACGGCGCGCCGGTGGGGGTGGGGCTGCGGGGCCGGGGCTTCGGCACGTGGCGTCGGGAGTCGACGGGGTGGACGGCGGCCGGGTGGTTCGGAGGGGTGGCCGGCGGGGTGCCCTCGGTCGGCGGGTTGGCCGCCGTGGGCGGGCGGGTCATGGCCGTGGTCTCCGACGGTGAGCGGTACGGCGGGTGGCTGTCGGAGGATCGGGGCGACGGGTGGCGGGTGGTCGAGTTGCCGGTGACGGCACCGGTGGGGGCGGACCGGAGCGTCAGCCTGACGGCGGACGGTCAACGGTGGTGGTTGGCGGTGGACGACGGCTCGGGCACGTCGTTGTGGATCGCTCGGCTCGCCGCGACCTTCCAGTGAAGCCGTCCGGCTACTCTCCGTAGTTGCTTCGGCTGCCCGCGGCATGCCTTCCGGGTAGGGAGTTCGCCTGTCGGTCCAGGTCGGTCGCGGCGATAGATACTGTCCCAGCTGGCGGACGGGCAGCCGCTCAACCACCGGTCAGCGGATTGACCTGTTACGGGAGTGGCGGCATTTGAGGTCGTCTTCGTAACGGTTTCGCAGACCCCGCCCCTGACTCTTCCGAGACCGTAGGAGTGTGGGTACGCTCCGCCATCACGAGCCGTAACGCAGGGGGTCTCCTTGCTGGGCCGGTGGTGCCGCGCCACAGCCGTCACCGCTGCCTGGACCAGGTGTCTGTCCTGCTTCTGGAGGAGGTCAGGAAGCCGTGAGGCGAAGCTATTCAAGGGCGCTGGGTACTGCCGCGCTCGCCGCGGTGCTGGTGGCCGCCGCGGGCTGCCAGGACACCGGTGGCAGCAACGGCGACGACGCCGCGTCCGGGGACTGCGGTGGCAAGATCGCCATCTTCGGCGCGTTCAGTGGTGACAACGCGGGTCTGGTGCTGCCGTCGCTGAACGGTGCCAAGCTCGCGATCAAGCAGCACAACGACGCGAACGCCGACTGCCAGGTCGAGATGGTCGAGTTCGACACGCAGGGTGACCCGTCGCAGGCCACCCCGGTGGCGAACCAGGTCGCGGGTGACGACTCGTTCCTCGGTGTCATCGGTGGTCACTTCTCCGGTGAGTCGGACGCCACCATGCCGGTCTACGAGGCCGCCGGTCTGGTGATGGTCGCCCCGTCGGCGACCCGGACCGACCTGACCCAGAAGGGCAACAAGTCCTTCTTCCGGGTGGTCGGCAACGACGGCACCCAGGCGGGCGCCGTGGCGACCTACCTGAAGTCGCAGAACGCGCAGCGGGCCTTCCTGATCGACGACGCCAGCGCCTACGGTGCCGGCATCACCGCCGAGCTGACCAAGAACCTGGGCGCCACGCTTGCCGCCAGCGACAAGATCCAGGAGCGGCAGTCGCAGTTCGACGCCACCATCTCGAAGATCAAGGCGGCGAACGCCGACTTCGTCTTCTACGGCGGCTACACCCGCGAGGCCGCGCCGCTGGTGCGCCAGATGCGTGCCGCCGGTGTCAAGGCGAAGTTCATCGGCCCGGACGGTCTCTACGACCCGGCCTTCCCGGCGGGTGCCTCCGGCGGCGCCGAGGGCTCCATCATCACCTGCCCGTGCCTCCCGGCCGACAAGGCCGGCGGTACCTTCACCGCCGACTACCAGGCCGCGTACGGCCAGGCCCCGGGTTCCTACGGGGCTGAGGGCTTCGACGCCGCGCAGATCTTCGTGGACGCCTTCAAGGACGGCAAGAAGAGCCGCGCCGAGATCCTGGAGTACGTGAAGAACTACGACAAGCAGGGCGTGTCGAAGTACATCAAGTTCGACGCCAACGGTGACGTCGACCCGTCGCGGGTGGTCATCTGGTCGTACGAGATCAAGGGCACGGCGTTCGAGCCCCTGCAGGAGCTCAAGCTCAGCTGACGACCGGCACCGAGTGCGGCCGGGGTTGTTCGTTGCCCCGGCCGCGCTCCATGCAAGGAGACCCTGGTGAATTTCGACGATCTCTTCGGCCACATCGGCCAGCACACCGTCGACGGGTTGTCCAAGGGGGCGATCTATGCCCTGATCGCCCTGGGCTACACCCTGGTGTACGGCGTCCTGCGTCTGATCAACTTTGCCCACTCCGAGGTGTTCATGGTCGGCACCTTCGCGGTGCTCGGCCTGTGGACCGCCTTCGGGGTGGAGAACAACCCGCCGATCGGCCAGGCGGTGCTGTTCCTGGTGCTCGGCCTGATAGTCGCGGCGCTCGCCTCCGGCGGTACCGCGCTGGCGATCGAACGAATCGCCTACCGCCCGCTGCGACGCAAGAACGCGCCGCCGCTGATCTTCCTGATCACCGCCATCGGCCTGTCGCTGGTGCTGGTGGAGATCTTTGGCCTGGTGCTGCCGAAGCTGCTGGGCGAGGCGGTGCCCTCGATGTTCGGCCGGGCCCGGATCATCCTCGGCATGCCGACGATCATCGAGCAGAAGACCCTCTTCACGATCTTCGGCACCTCGATCAACAACATCCAGGTGATCGTCTTCGTGGCCGCCGTGGTGATGATGGCGCTGCTGGACTGGTTCATCAACCGCACCCGGTACGGCCGGGGTGTGCGGGCGGTGGCGCAGAACCCGGAGACGGCGGCGTTGATGGGCGTCAACCAGGAGCGCGTGATCATGCTGATCTTCGTGCTGGGTGGCATCATGGCCGGCGCGGCGGCGCTGCTGTGGAGCATGCGCTTCGGTATCACGCAGAACAGCATCGGCTTCGTGCTCGGGCTCAAGGCGTTCACCGCGGCCGTGCTCGGTGGCATCGGTAACCTGCGTGGCGCGCTGGTGGGCGGGCTGTTCCTCGGCATCGTCGAGGTCTACGGCGCCACCCTCTTCTCGTCCAACTGGGAGGACGTCATCGCCTTCGTGGTGCTGGTGGTGGTGCTGATGTTCCGGCCCACCGGCATTCTGGGCGAGTCGCTGGGGAGGGCCCGAGCATGATCAGCAAGATCCGAGAGTTGGACCGCAGCCGGGTCAACGCCCTGCACGCGGTCGGCGACCGGTGGCGGGCGCTGCCGAAGTGGCAGCGGTCCCTGGGGTTCGTCGCCTTCGTGGTGTTCCTCTACTACCTGCCGCTGCTCGGCATCCCCGGCCTCACCTGGTTGCGCACCGACTCGATCTCGGGCGGCAGCAACTGGGCGGGGGTGCTCTTCACCTGCGCCGTCTACGTGCTGGTGGCGATCGGCCTCAACGTGGTGATCGGCCTGGCCGGCCTGCTCGACCTCGGCTACATCGGCTTCTTCGCCATCGGGGCGTACGCGGTGGCGCTGTTCGGCTCGGTCAACTCACCGGTGGTGCAGTGGTTCCAGCGGGAGTTCGACCTGCCGCCCACCTGGGCGGTGACCTGGACGATCTGCGCCTTCATCGCGCTGGTGCTGGCGCTGATCTCCGGGGTGCTGCTGGGTTGGCCGACGCTACGGCTGCGCGGTGACTACCTGGCCATCGTGACGCTCGGCTTCGGCGAGATCATCCGGATCGTGGCCCGCAACCTGGAGGGCGTCACCCGGGGCCCGCAGGGCATCTCGGCGATTCCCGGACCGGAGGGCCCACCCTCGCCGAACAACGAGGTCTTCGGCCTGATCGACGTCAAGCCGTGGTACTGGCTGGCGATCACCGTCGTGCTCCTGGTGGTCTTCGCGGTGCGGCGGCTGGAGCACAGCCGGGTCGGCCGTTCCTGGCTGGCCATCCGGGAGGACGAGGACGCCGCCGCGGTGATGGGCGTCTACCCGTTCAAGTTCAAGCTCTGGGCCTTCGCCATCGGCGCGGCACTCGGCGGCCTGGCCGGCTTCCTGTTCGCCAGCCGGCAGGCATTCATCGATCCGACCCGCTTCGACGTCAACCTGTCCATCCTGTTCGTGGCGATGGTGGTGGTCGGCGGGTCCGGCAACATGGTCGGCGTGTCGGTGGGCGCGGTGCTGCTGGCGTACCTGCCGGAGCGGTTCCGGGAGATCGCCGACTACCGCTGGCTGGCCTTCGGTCTGGCCATGGTGCTGGTGATGATCCTGCGGCCGCAGGGCCTGATCCCGAGCCGGCGGCGGACCCGTGAGCTGAAGGACCGAGAGTCGGAGGCAGAGGAGGCGCCCGCTCATGTCTGATGAGACGAAGACCCCGGCGGCGCCGAGGATCCCGGCTCAGCCGAAACCGGCCAGGAACCTCCTGGAGGTCGACAACGTCACGCTCCGGTTCGGTGGCGTGGTCGCGCTCAACGAGGTCAACTTCGAGATCAAGGAAGGCGAGATCCTCGGCCTGATCGGGCCCAACGGCGCCGGCAAGACCACCTGCTTCAACGTGATGACGGGGGTCTACAAGCCGACGTCGGGTGCCGTGCGGTTCGGCGGCGAGCGGGTCACCGGTCGCAAGCCGCACCAGATCAGCCGGCTGGGCATCTCCCGGACGTTCCAGAACATCCGGCTGTTCCCGGAGATGTCGGCGCTGGAGAACGTCATGGTCGGGACGGACTCCCGGCACAAGACGAGCGTGCCCGGCGCGCTGTTCCGGCTCTACCGGGTGCGGCCCAGGCCGGAGCAGTTGCCGGAGGTCACCGCCTCCGGCGGTGTCGCACGCACCTGGCAGCAGGTGCGGCGGTCCTTCGCCAAGACGTTCGGCCTGTCCCGCTACGTGGTGGAGGAGCGGGCGGCCGAGGAGAAGGCGATGGAGCTGCTGCGCTTCGTCGGTATTGCCGACCGGGCCAACGACGCGGCGCGCAACCTCCCGTACGGCTACCAGCGACGGCTGGAGATCGCCCGGGCGCTCGGCACCGAGCCGAAGCTGCTCTGCCTGGACGAGCCGGCGGCCGGGTTCAACCCGGCCGAGAAGGAGGAACTGCTGGGGCTGATCCGCCGGATCCGCGACAACGGCGTCACCGTGCTGCTGATCGAGCACGACATGCGGCTGGTGATGGGTGTCACCGACCGGATCGTGGTGCTGGAGTTCGGTAGCAAGATCGCCGACGGACTGCCGGACGAGGTCAGCCGAGACCCGCGGGTGATCGCGGCATACCTGGGGGAGTCCGCCGATGCTGCTTGAGTTGGACAACGTCAGCGTCTCGTACGGCCGGATCGAGGCGTTGCACGGCATCAGCCTCACCGTCAACGAGGGGGAGGTGGTGGCCCTGATCGGCGCCAACGGCGCCGGCAAGACCACCACCATGCGGGCGATCTCCGGCATCCGGTCGCTGTCCGGCGGTCGGATCATCTTCAACGGTGAGGACATCAGCAAGCTCCGCGCCGACCTGCGGGTGGTCCGTGGCCTGTGCCAGTCACCCGAGGGTCGGCAGATCTTCCCCGGCATGACCGTGCTGGAGAATCTGGACATGGGGGCGTACACCCGGCGCGACCACGCCGGCATCGCCGCCGACCTGGAGCGGGTGCTGGAGATGTTCCCGCGGCTGCGCGAGCGGCGTAAGCAGGCCGGTGGCACCCTCTCCGGCGGTGAGCAGCAGATGCTCGCGGTGGGCCGGGCGTTGATGAGCCGGCCGAAGCTGCTGCTGCTGGACGAACCGTCGATGGGTCTCGCACCCATGATCATCCAGCAGATCTTCGACATCATCGTGGAGATCAACCAGCAGGGCACCACGGTGCTGCTGGTGGAGCAGAACGCGCAGCAGGCGCTCTCCCGGGCCCACCGGGCCTATGTGCTGGAGACCGGTCGGATCGTCAAGGAGGGCACCGGTCAGGAACTCCTGCACGACCCGTCGATCAAGGAGGCGTACCTGGGCGTGGCCTGAGGTGTGCCGTACCGACGCCGGCCGTCCGTCCCTCGTGGGTGGGCGGCCGGCGGCGTTCCGGTGCTGCCGCGCCAGCTTGTCGGCGGTACGGACTAGAGTCGCAGCCGTGACAGCTACGACCCCGCGCCTGCTCCTCGTCGACGGACACTCCCTGGCCTACCGGGCGTTCTTCGCTCTGCCGGTGGAGAACTTCTCGACCACCACGGGGCAGCCGACAAACGCGGTCTACGGCTTCACCTCAATGTTGATCAACGTGTTGCGTGACGAGCAACCGACCCACATCGTCGTCGCCTTCGACGTGTCCCGTCGGTCCTTCCGCACCGACAAGTACGCGGAGTACAAGGCGGGCCGCAGCGAGACCCCGACCGACTTCAAGGGCCAGGTCAGCCTGGTGAAGGAGGTGCTGGCGGCGCTGCGTGTCCCGGTGGTGGAGAAGGAGGGCTACGAGGCCGACGACGTCATCGCCACCCTGGCCTGCCGGGCCCGCGACCAGGGCATGGCGGTGTTGATCTCCACCGGCGACCGGGACGCCTTCCAGCTCGTCGACGAGCAGATCACCGTGCTCTACCCGCGCAAGGGCGTCTCCGACCTGGCGCGGATGGACCCGGCGGCGGTCGAGACGAAGTACGGCGTGCCCCCGCAGCGCTACCGCGACCTGGCCGCCCTGGTCGGCGAGACCAGCGACAACCTACCCGGCATCCCCGGCGTCGGCCCGAAGACCGCCGCGAAGTGGATCAACACGTACGGCGGGGTGGAGGGCGTCATCGCCCGCGCCGACGAAATCAAGGGCAAGGCGGGCGACAGTCTCCGGGAACGGCTCGCCGATGTGATCCGAAACTACGAGATCAACCAGCTGGTCGCCGACCTGGAGTTGCCGCTGCGTCCCGAGGACGCCCGCTGGCAGGGGTGGGACCGCGAGGCGGTGCACCAGGTCTTCGACACCCTCCAGTTCCGCATTCTGCGGGACCGTCTCTACCAGTACCTCGAAGCGGTCGAGCCGGAGGCGGAGTCGGGCTTCGACCTGGTCGGCGAGGTGCTGGCGGCGCCCGGCGCGCTCGTGGGTTGGCTGGAGACGCACGCGCCGGCCGGCACCGGGGTCGGGGTCGCGGTCAAGCTCGAGACCGGGCCGAACCGTCGGCACACCGCCACCGTCAGCGGGATGGCGCTGGCCACCGCCGACGGCGCGGCGGCCTGGTTCGACCCGGCCCAACTGGAGGCCGGCGACGAGGCGGCGCTGGCGGCGTGGCTGGCCGACGAGACCCGCCTCAAGGTGCTGCACGACAGCAAGCCGGCCGTGCTCGCCTTCGCCGCGCACGGCTGGACGCTGGCCGGCATCGCCCGCGACACCCAGATCGCCGCGTACCTGGCCCGCCCCGACCAGCGCTCCTACGACCTGACCGACCTGGCGCTGCGCTACCTGCACCGGGAGCTGCGGGTCGACGCCCCCGAGACCGGCCAGCTGACCCTGGACGGGCTCGGTGGCGACAGCGAGGCCGAGCAGAACCTGATGCTGCACGCCCGGGCCACCCTCGACCTGGCCGACGCGATCGACGCGGAGTTGTCCCGCGACGGAGAGCAGTCGGCCCGGCTGATGGCCGGGGTGGAGCTGCCGCTGATGCGGGTGCTGGCGCAGCTGGAGCGCACCGGCATCGCGGCGGACACCGACTACCTGACGGAGTTGGAGGCGCACTTCGCCGCCGAGGTGAAGGCCGCCGCGCAGGGCGCGTACGAGGCGGTGGGACGGGAGTTCAACCTGGGCTCGCCCAAGCAGTTGCAGGAGATCCTCTTCGGTGAGCTGAACCTGCCCAAGACCAAGCGGATCAAGACGGGTTACACCACCGACGCCGACGCGTTGCAGTGGCTGTACGCGCAGAACCCGCACCCGGTGCTGGCCCACCTGCTGCGGCACCGCGACGTGGCCAAGCTCAAGTCGACGGTGGACGGGCTGCTGAAGTCGGTCTCCGACGACGGGCGCATCCACACCACGTTCAACCAGACGGTGGCCGCCACCGGCCGGCTCTCCTCCACCGAGCCCAACCTGCAGAACATCCCCATCCGCACCGAGGAGGGGCGACGGATCCGCCGGGCCTTCGTGGTGGGTGAGGGCTTCGAGTGCCTGCTGACCGCCGACTACAGCCAGATCGAGATGCGGATCATGGCGCACCTGTCGGCCGACGACGCGTTGATCCAGGCGTTCAACTCCGGCGCCGACTTCCACGCCGCGACGGCCTCGTCGGTCTTCACCGTGCCGCTGGCCGAGGTCACCCCGGACCAGCGGCGCAAGATCAAGGCGATGAACTACGGCCTGGCGTACGGGCTCAGCGCCTTCGGGCTGTCCCAGCAGCTCGGCATCAGCGCCGAGGAGGCGCGCGGGTTGATGGAGAACTACTTCGCCGGATTCGGCGGGGTACGGGACTACCTCCAGGAGGTGGTCGCCCGGGCTCGCCAGGACGGCTACACCTCCACCATCCTCGGCCGCCGGCGTTACCTGCCCGACCTGGTCAGCGACAACCGGCAGCGGCGGGAGATGGCCGAGCGGATGGCGCTCAACGCCCCGATCCAGGGCTCCGCGGCGGACATCATCAAGGTCGCCATGCTGCACGTCGACACCGCGTTGCGCGACGCCGGGCTGCGCTCCCGAATGCTGTTGCAGGTGCACGACGAGCTGGTTTTCGAGGTCGCGCCAGGAGAACGGACGGTGCTTGAGGAGTTGGTCCGGCGCGAGATGGGTGGGGCGTACCCGCTGTCGGTGCCGCTGGAGGTGTCGGTGGGCGACGGCCGCGACTGGAACAGCGCCGACCACTGAGCCGGTCTTGGAAGGGCTGCCGGGGCAGCCCGACCCGCGCAGGGATCAAGCCTGACCGCCCGGAGCGGGTCGGGCTGCCCCGAAACCCTGACGTGGTCCCGGAACCCGGGCCGGTCAGGGTCCTGTGGACGAACCTCGGCTGATGCCTTGCAGTTTCGGGGTAGTTGCTGCCTCGCGGGTCGGCTGAGACAGCACCTTCGCCGAAGTTGTCGCCTGGTGGGGTGTTGAGGTGGGGTGCTGAGGTGGGGTGCGCGGTCTGTGGGTCGCAGCGGGGGTGATCCGCAGTCCGACGCGGGTCTCAGCGGGCGGGGCCTCGGCGGGACTTGGGTGGGGCGCCGTGCCGGTCGAGGGCCTTGCGGGAGGGGCCGCCGGGCGGCGGCAGCGGCGCCTTGACCGGGTCGTGGCCCCAGTTCATCAGCGAGTACCGCCACCGGGTGTCGCGCACGTCGCCGCTGGGGCGCTGGGCCATGTGCCGCCGCACGTACCCGACGACCTTGCGCATGTGCTTGTAGTCGGCCTCGGTCAGCTGCCCGCGCTTGCGGCGCAACAGGTCGATGATCTTCCGGCCGGATTCGTGGCCCACCGTCTCGCCGCCGCCGCTGCCCTTTCTCCGCCAGCCGACATGCTTGGACTCGTCGGTGTCCAGCCACTTGGACAACTCGCCGGGCTTCATGTTCACCGCCTCGGTGAACTCCTGATAGGTCTGGTCCGGGTCGTCACGGCCGCTCACGGCGCAGCACCTCCGGGAGGTGGGCCACATCCCGACCCGAGTCGTCGTTGCGGACGCGGTACTGCGGCTGCTCGGGTGACGCGTTCACCGCGTGCCCGCGTACGTGGGTGCGTTCGGTCAGCTTCTCCTTGACCACACCGTGGGCCCGGCCGCCGTGGCTGGCCCAGGAGACGTGGTCGCCCTCGCGGAACTCCTGGTCGGCCATGGTGTTCGGGTACCCGGGGACGTTCGGTGATAACGCCGCCGCCCGGTTTCGGGCACGACCGGGGCTATGGAGTGAGGTCGTCGACCGGAAGTTTGATCTCGAACGGTTCGGTCAGCTCGATCAGTTCCGCGCTGTCGGCGACGAGTTCGTACTGTCGCTCCTCGCCCGGCCCGATCCGGTCGCCGAGGCGGTACGCGTACACGTGCACCGGATCCTGCTCGATGCGCCAGTAGAAGGGGATGCCGGCGGCGGCGTACTCGCCCGGCTTGGCGAACCGGTCGACGCGGCGGGTGTCCGGCGAGACGACCTCGACGGCCAGCACGACGTCTGCCGGCCGCGGCCGGTACCGGTCGGCGGGACGCCCCCCGGGGACGGCGGCGTCGCACTGACCGCCCGGCACGGCGTCGTCCCGGCCAGCGGGCTCAGCTGGCGGGTTTCTCGGTGACGAAGATGGCGGTGCCGGGAAAGAGTCGGCCGCGCAGCGGGCTCCACTGCCCCCAGATCCCCTCGTGTCCGTCCGGCCACTCCGGTTCCACCAGGTCCAGCAGTCGGAACCCGGCGCCCACCAGCTCGCGTACCCGGTCGCCGAGGGTGCGGTGTTGCTCAACGTAGGTAGGGACGCCTGCTGCGTCCTGCTCGACGTACGGGTTGCGGTCAAAGTAGGAGTTGACGGCCAGCAGGCCAGCCTCACCTGGCTCGTCGAGGAAAATCCAGCGCATCGGGTGAGAGGTGGCAAAGACCCATGACCCGCCGGGGCGGAGTACGCGGAACACTTCACGCATCAGCGCCTCGGTGTCGGTGATGAACGGGACGGCTCCGAACGCGGTGTGCACGATGTCGAACGTCTCTGTTTGGAACGGCAGCGCGAGGCCGTCAGCCTGGACGAGCGGTATGTGAATGCCGGATCGCTTCGAGGCCAACCGGGCCTGCCTCAGCATGCCGCTTGACAGGTCCAGGGCCGTCACGTCGGCTGCCTGCCCGTCGAGCCACCGGGAGCCGGCTGCCGCGCCGCAGCCTAGCTCCAGCATCCGCATGCCCTTCACATCACCGAGTAGCCGGGCGTCCGCTTCGCGCAGACCTTCGGGGCACCAGACCAGATCCACATCCCCGAGGAATGATCCGTGCGCTTCTTGGTAGCTGTCAGCGTCCGCGTCCCACCAGTGACGGCTCGCCGTCCTGCTCTCGGTGCCGGTAACCGGCCGACGCGTGACGACGGGTTCAGCGGACGGCGGATGAGTGGTCATCCTCGTAACGGTACGGAGCCGGGCAGCTCGGCCGGCGATCGGCCTGTGGGGTGCAGCGTGATGGCAGAAGTGCGCCGATCCGCCGGCCCCGCTGAGCGATGACAGGCCGACGAATCTCGGCGTTTGTGCTGTTCAAAGGCCTTTCAGTCGATCGTGTTCAGTGTCCGCCGTTGCTACCCGCACGAGCTGTGTGAGCTGCTTTCATGTTGCTGTGACCGATCGGAGGGCTTTCGGTCTATCTGCGGCAGGAAGGTGCTGAAAATGAAGTATCCGCTCAACAGGGGTGTGCTGGCCGCTGGACTGTCCGTCGCTGTCGGCGTGGGGGCGTTCGCCGGCCCGGCCGCCGCCGACGGCGGGTCGTGGGACGACGGAGAGTACGACCGCGACAAGTCGTGTCACTCGTACTACGACCAGGACAACGACCGCTACGACAAGGGCAAAGATCACGGAGTTCTCGACAGGAGCAGCTACTGGACGAAGTACGAGGACCACTACTGGTCGAAGTACGACAAGGGTGAGGGCCGGTCGGCCTACGACAGGAAGGGCGACCGGGATGGGCTCAAGGCCATCGGGCTCACCGACGACCAGAAGCTGATCAAGTTCGACGTGGACAAGCCGTGGGACGCCTGCACCATCGGCTTCGTGGGGCTGGAGGACGGCGAGAAGCTCGTCGGCATCGACTACCGGGTCCAGAACGGCCGCCTCTACGGCGTCGGCGACATGGGCGGCATCTACCTGATCTCCACCCGCGACGCGAAGGCCGAGGAGGTCAGCCAACTCAGCGTCCCGCTCGAGGGCCGCTACTTCGGTGTCGACTTCAACCCGGCCGCGGACCGGCTGCGGGTGATCAGCGACCAGGGCCAGAACCTGCGGCACAACGTCAACGACGACACCACCATCGTCGACGGCACGCTGACCTACCCGCCCTCGACGGACGCCGCCAAGGGCGTGACCGGAGCCGCGTACACCAACAACGACCTCGACCCGGACACCGCCACCACCCTGTTCGACATCGACACCAACCTCGACCAGGTCGCGGTGCAGTCCCCGGCCAACGCCGGCCAACTGGCCGCCACCGGCAAGCTCGGCGTCGACGCCGGCATCTGGGCCGGCTTCGACATCTACAGCAGCATCCGCGACGACAAGGCCGTCTACAACAAGGGCTACGCGGTGTTGCACGTCAACCACGACAGCAAGCTCTACAAGATCGACATGTTGACCGGCGAGGCCGACAAGCAGGGCGGCTTCGGCGACTACACCGTCGTTGACCTCGCACTGCCGCTCGACCAGCGCTGAACGTCGGCGACATAGCGAGCGAAGGGGAGGCCGGAGCGGAACCGGCCTCTCCTTCGCCCATGTTCCGGTTCAGGTGGTGGGTGCCAGGTCATGCCAGGTTCTTCCAGGGGCCTGGACGGGCTACGGCGTAGGTGCGCAGTTCGTCGGAGCGGTGGGCGGCCGGGACGGCGGCGTCGAAGGTCTGGTCGGCGAAGGGCAACGCGAGCGCGTCGGCCTGCGCCAGCGGTCCGCGTACCCCGCTGCGGGCATTTGGCTCGTGTCGCGTGCCGCAGGATGTCGGCGGACAGGTCCACCGCCGCCGGCCGGGCCCCTGGGCGGTCAGCCAACGCGAGCAGGAGGCGGCGGCGCAGCCGACCTCCCACGCCTGTCGCCCGGTCACCTCGCCGAGCAGCCGGGGCCTCGCGTAGCCCCTCCGGGCGCCAGACGAAGTCCATCGCATGGTTGGTCGAAATCTCCGCTTTGGCGGCTGGTGCGTCGACGAGTAGGCGGGAGGGCTTGCACGCTGTGGTAATGCAGCAGGTAGGGTAGACGATGCGCTCGCGGATCGTGTGCCTCGGCAGGGAGCAGGTGCGCGGTCGACGGAGTCACATCAAGATCTCGTTCAGCGATATCCAGGTGGGCCCGCCGACGGATCCGTTGGCGCGCACAGGTCACCGCGACACCAGCCTGCTGTGACACACCATCCGACCGGAGCAACCGCCCACATGACGAGCAGCATCGAGGCCCCCTCGAGCGCCACCAAGGTCACCGTCGACGATCTCGGCTCTGAGGAAGCTTTCCTCGCCGCGATCGACGAGACCATCAAGTACTTCAACGACGGCGACATTGTCGAAGGCACCGTCGTCAAGGTCGATCGGGACGAGGTCCTGCTCGACATCGGCTACAAGACCGAGGGTGTCATCCCCTCTCGGGAGTTGTCGATCAAGCACGACGTGGACCCGGCAGAGGTCGTCTCGGTGGGCGACCACATCGAGGCCCTTGTCCTCCAGAAGGAGGACAAGGAGGGCCGGCTGATCCTCTCCAAGAAGCGGGCGCAGTACGAGCGGGCCTGGGGCACGATCGAGAAGATCAAGGACGAGGACGGCGTCGTCCGCGGGTCCGTCATCGAGGTGGTCAAGGGTGGCCTCATCCTCGACATCGGGCTGCGTGGCTTCCTGCCGGCCTCCCTGGTCGAGATGCGCCGCGTGCGCGACCTGCAGCCGTACGTCGGCCGTGAGCTCGAAGCCAAGATCATCGAGCTGGACAAGAACCGCAACAACGTGGTCCTGTCCCGCCGGGCCTGGCTGGAGCAGACGCAGTCCGAGGTGCGCACCGAGTTCCTCAACAAGCTCCAGAAGGGGCAGGTCCGCAAGGGCGTCGTCTCCTCGATCGTCAACTTCGGCGCCTTCGTCGACCTGGGCGGCGTGGACGGCCTGGTGCACGTCTCCGAGCTGTCCTGGAAGCACATCGACCACCCGTCCGAGGTCGTCGAGGTGGGCCAGGAGGTCGAGGTCGAGGTCCTGGACGTCGACCTCGACCGCGAGCGGGTCTCGCTGTCGCTGAAGGCGACCCAGGAGGACCCGTGGCGTCAGTTCGCCCGCACCCACGCCATCCAGCAGATCGTGCCGGGTAAGGTCACCAAGCTGGTGCCGTTCGGCGCCTTCGTCCGGGTGGACGACGGCATCGAGGGTCTGGTCCACATCTCCGAGCTGGCCGAGCGCCACGTGGAGATCCCCGAGCAGGTCGTCCAGGTCGGCTCCGAGGTCATGGTCAAGGTCATCGACATCGACCTGGAGCGCCGCCGGATCTCGCTGTCGCTCAAGCAGGCCAACGAGGGCTTCGTCGAGGGCGAGGAGCACTTCGACCCGACCCTCTACGGCATGGCCGCGACCTACGACAACGAGGGCAACTACATCTACCCGGAGGGCTTCGACCCGGAGACGGGCGAGTGGCTCGAGGGGTACGACAAGCAGCGCGAGACCTGGGAGAACCAGTACGCCGAGGCGCGGCAGCGCTGGGAGGCGCACCAGAAGCAGGTGCAGACCTCCCGGGCCGCCGAGGCCGAGGCCGCTGCCAACCCGCAGCCCGCCCCCACGGCCGGCGGCACCACCAGCTCGACCAGCGCGGCCCCGAGCCGGCAGGCCGAGGAGCCGGCGGGCACGCTGGCCACCGACGAGGCGCTCGCCGCACTGCGGGAAAAACTCGCCGGCGGCAAGTGAGTCTGCGGCACGTCCAGTCGCGGCGTGTCTGACGCCGCACCGCGATCTGGATCTGTCGGTTGACAACGAAGGGCCCCGCCCCGACCCCCGGTACCCGGGTCGGGCCGGGGCCCTTCCCCTTCCCTCTCCCCACTTCGTTGATCATGAGGTTAGCGGCACTTTGAAGATCAACAACTGCCGTCAACCTCATGATCAACGCTGGGTGGGGTTGGCGGGTTGGGTGGGTTGGGTGGGGTGGGGTTGGCGGGGGTGGGGTGATCGGGTTGACTGGGTGCCGTGCTGAGGTTGGGGTTGACCGGCGGGATCGGTTCGGGCAAGAGCGCGGTGGCGGCACGACTGGTCGAGCGGGGCGCGGTGCTCATCGACGCCGATCTGCTCGCCCGGGAGGTCGTCGCACCCGGTACCGAGGGGCTCGCCGAGCTCGTCGCCACCTTCTCCGACCGGGTGCTGAACGCCGACGGGTCGCTGGACCGGGCTGCCCTGGGTGATCTGGTCTTCGCCGACGAACCGGCCCGGCGCGCGCTGGAGGCGATCATCCACGGCCGGGTCCGGGCCCGTACCGTCGAACTGACCGCCGCCGCCGCGTCGGACGCCGTGGTGGTCAACGATGTCCCGTTGCTGGCCGAGGTGGGACTGGCGCCCGCCTACCACCTGGTGGTCGTGGTGCAGACCGGGGTGGACATCCGGCTGGCGCGGCTGGCCCGGGACCGGGCGATGAGCCGGGCAGAGGCGCAGCGCCGGATCGCCGCCCAGGCCGACGACGCCCGCCGCGCGGCGGTGGCGGATGTGCTGCTGACCAACGAGGGCACCCTCGACGAACTGCACGAGGCGGTCGACGCGCTCTGGCGCGACCGGCTGGTGCCGTTCGAGGCCAACGTGCGCCATCGGCGGGCGGTGCGCCTTCACCAGGTCAGGTTGGCCGATCCCGACCCGACCTGGCCGAGGCAGTACGCCCGGCTGGCGGACCGGATCCGGCACGCCATCGCCCCGGCCGACCTGCGGATCGATCACATCGGTTCGACCGCCGTCGCCGGCCTGGCCGCCAAGGACGTCATCGACATCCAGCTCAGCGTGCCCTCCCTCGCCGAGGCCGACGGCGCGTTGGCCGAGCGGCTGGCCAACGCCGGTTTCCCGCGGCTGCCGGGCGAGTGGTGGGACAGCCCCCGACCGGCCGGCAGCGGCCGGTGGGCGAAGCGGCTGCACGGCAGCGCGGACCCGGCCCGCCCGGTGCACCTGCACGTGCGGGTGACTGGTTCGCCGGGCTGGCGGTACGCCCTGCTGATGCGCGATCACCTGCGGGCCGATCCCGACCAGCGGGCCGCGTACCTGGTACTCAAGCGGGAACTGGCCGCGTCCGCACCGGACAGCGGCACGTACGCCACGGCGAAGGATCCGTGGTTCGACGAGGAGCATCTCCGGGCGGAGGAGTGGGCCGTACGCACCGGTTGGTGTCCCTGACGGCTCGCCGGGGATCGCCGGTGGGCGCCCGGTAGCCCGCTCAGCGCCGCTGCGGCGGTGTCAGCCGTGGTATCTGGCCCGGCGCCAGGTCGAGCTGTGCCCAGGCGCCCGCCCGGGTCAGCAGTTCCAGCCGGCGCAGCATCCCGGACCGGTCGACCCAGTAACGCAGCGGCCCTCGGGCCGTGTCGACCTGCACCACGTCGACCGTGACGCCGGCGAGGCTGTCGCCGCGTACCCGTCGCGCGCGGCCCTGGACGCCGGTGCGCTGTGCGGCCTGTAACGCGGCGGCCACCAGCGGGTCGAGCGCCTCCGTGCGATGCGGCCCCGCGCGCCAGCCGGCGGCCGGTGGCGGTAGCGGCGGACGCGCCGGCGCACCGGCGCCGTCGATCCGGGTGACCTTGCGGCCGTGGTGGCGGACCAGGGTGCGTCGATCGTCCACGTCGAGGTCGGTGACGCCGAGGTACGCGTTGCCCGACGTCCAGCTCAGCCAACCGCTGCCACGCAGGTTGGTGGCGGCGGAGACGGGCATGGTCAGGGTCGCCGTTGCTCCGCCGGCGGTTCGCAGACTGGCCGGCAGCCGACGCCAGCGGTCCCGCTCGGTGGCGGTCAGGGCGCGGGGCAGACCGGGTCGACCGCCGAGCGCCTCGACCGGTCGCAACGTCGGCCGGTCCGCCCGGTTCACGGCCACCGTGACCGGCCCGAATCCGGCGAGGTCGGTCTGCACCCGGTGCAGCCGTCCGGCCCGGTCCAGCCAGTAGCGGACCAGGGCGCCGGCCTCGGCCGTGGCGGCGGGTCCGCGGCTCGCCGCCGGACCGGCGCCCGGGCTCGACACCTCCAGCACGTCGACCGGCTCACCGTTGAGGTGTTCGCGGCCAACCCAGCGGCCGGCCCAGCGGCTCATCGGTTCGGGTCGGTCGGCGGCGAGCGAGAAGATCATCCCGAGTAGCGGATCGAGCCTCCGGTCGGCGGGTAGCCGCCACCCGCCGGCCGGTGGCACCAGCGGCGGCATGGCCGGCGTCGGTACCGCCGCCGGGTCGGGTCTGATCACCAGCACGGTGGGAGTGGCCTGGGCCAGACCGCGCGACCGGCCCGCGCCCGGGCCACCCACGTCGAGATAGGCCAGCCCACGGGCCCAGTCGATCCAGCCGAGCAGGTCGGTGCGGGCGGCGTCGGCACCGGCGGTGACATGCAACCCGGCGCGCAGCTCGCGGTAGTTGGTCACCCGCATGACGGCCAGTCGTTCCCGTTCGGCAGTTGTCAGGTCCCGTGGCGGCGGCCCGTCCGGCGTCCAGTTGACCAGCGTGGCCACCAGCAGCACGGCGGAGAGCACCGCGGTGAGGGTCAGCCCGGCGAGGGTGAGACGACGCCGGTGGTTGGCCGCGCGCCGCGGGTCGTCGGCCCCGGTGGCCGCCCCGGCCAGGTCCTCCTCGTCGGCGCGGTTCCCGGCGGCCAGATCGAGCAGCCCGCCGGTGACCACGGCCCGGCGGACGCCCGGCCGGGACTGCGGCGGCCGGCCTGCCGTCTCGGTGCTGTCCAGGTGCAGGACGGCGGGTGGCGCGATGCCGGCGCGGTGGCGGCGGTTGCGCGTACGGGGGTGACCCGTCGGCCCGGCGTTGCTGGTGGCGGCCGGGTCGTTCCGGCTCGTCGGCAACGGCAACGGCGACGAGCCGGTGCGGGTGGTGCCGGCCGGGCTGTCGCCGCTTGCCGGCCCGTCGGGGCGGCCCGGGTCGGTACGCAGATCCTGGCGCGCGCGGCGGCGGTCGGCGGACGGCGGTGGTGAGCTGTATTCCACGGGAGGATGAACGGCCGGGAGCACGCCGGGGTGACGAGCAGGGGCGCTCGCGGCGGCCGGTCAGCGCGATCCGCGCGACCACGTCCGGTGCGCACGCCAGGCATGCCGGGTGCTGCGACCCTCGGTGCCGGGGGTGGCGTGGCCTTGTGCGGCCCGCCACCGGCCCGGTCGGCCGCCGCGAGCGGCCTACAGGAAAAGCGTAGCCGGGTGAGCAGAACCACACAATGCGAATATCGAAGCCGATCATATCCCGCACGTAGTCGTGCGGGAGCGGGTGGACCCCGACGTTGCGCGTCGCGCGCCCGACGAGCGCCCTCACCGGTGCCGACCTGGCGGTCCGTCGGGCCGCCGGGCACTGGAACGGGGTTGGCTGTCGGAGCCCCGGCGTACCGTTGACGCCATGGCGCTCGACATACCCCGGCTCGACGGCCGTTTCCAGGTCATCAGTGATTTCCAGCCGGCCGGTGACCAGCCGAAGGCGATCGACGACCTGGAGCGGCGGGTGCGTCGCGGCGACCGGCACACGGTGCTGCTCGGCGCGACCGGCACCGGCAAGAGCGCCACGACCGCCTGGCTGATCGAGCGGCTGCAACGTCCCACGCTGGTGCTGGCACCCAACAAGACGCTCTGCGCCCAGTTGGCGAAGGAGTTCAGCGAGCTGCTGCCGGACAACGCGGTGGAGTATTTCGTCTCGTACTACGACTACTACCAGCCCGAGGCGTACATCCCCCAGACCGACACGTACATCGAGAAGGATTCCTCGATCAACGAGGAGGTCGAGCGGCTGCGGCACTCGGCGACGATGTCGCTGCTCACCCGGCGCGACGTGGTGGTGGTCGCGACCGTCTCGGCGATCTACGGGTTGGGCACCCCGGAGGAGTACCTCGACCGCGCGGTACGGGTGGCCGTCGGCCAGGAACTCGACCGGGACCAACTGTTGCGCCGCCTGGTCGACATCCAGTACACCCGCAACGACATGGCCTTCCAGCGCGGCACCTTCCGGGTCCGCGGCGACACGCTGGAGATCATTCCGGCGTACGAGGAACTCGCCGTACGCATCGAGCTCTTCGGCGACGAGGTGGAGAAGCTCTACTACCTCAACCCGCTGACCGGTGACGTGGTGCGCGAGGTGGACCATCTGTTGATCTTCCCGGCGACGCACTACGCGGCCGGGCCGGAGCGGATGGAGCGGGCGGTCCGCGACATCGAGTCGGAGTTGGGCGAGCGGCTGGCCGAGCTGGAAAGGCAGGGCAAGCTGCTGGAGGCGCAGCGGCTGCGGATGCGCACCACCTACGACATCGAGATGATGCGGCAGGTGGGCTTCTGCTCGGGCATCGAGAACTACTCGATGCACATCGACGGCCGGCTGCCCGGCAGCCCGCCGCACTGCCTGCTGGATTACTTCCCCGACGACTTCCTCACCGTGGTCGACGAGTCGCACGTGACGATTCCCCAGATCGGCGGCATGTACGAGGGAGACGCCTCGCGCAAGCGGATGCTGATCGACCACGGGTTCCGGTTGCCCAGCGCCGCCGACAACCGGCCGCTGCGGTTCGACGAGTTCCTGGAGCGGGTCGGCCAGATGGTCTTCCTGTCGGCGACCCCCGGTCCGTGGGAGCTGGAGCACGCCCAGGGCGAGTTCGTGGAGCAGGTGATCCGCCCGACGGGTCTGGTCGACCCGGAGGTGGTCGTCAAGCCCACCAAGGGCCAGATCGACGACCTGATGCATGAGATCAAGATGCGGACCGAGCGCGACGAACGGGTGCTGGTCACCACGCTCACCAAGAAGATGGCCGAGGACCTGTCCGACTATCTCCTGGAGAACGGCATCCGGGTGCGTTACCTGCACTCCGAGGTCGACACGCTGCGCCGGGTGGAGTTGCTGCGCGAGTTGCGTCGGGGCGACTACGACGTGCTGGTCGGCATCAACCTGCTGCGCGAGGGCCTCGACCTGCCCGAGGTGTCGCTGGTGGCGATCCTGGACGCGGACAAGGAGGGCTTCCTACGCAGCGGCCGGTCGTTGATCCAGACCATCGGCCGGGCGGCCCGTAACGTCTCCGGCCAGGTGCACATGTACGCCGACAAGGTCACCCCGTCGATGGCGGACGCGATCGAGGAGACGAACCGGCGGCGGGCCAAGCAGACCGCTCACAACGAGGCGCACGGCATCAGCCCGGAGCCGCTGCGCAAGAAGATCCACGACATTCTCGACGACATCTACCGGGAGGCGGAGGACACCGAGGCGACGCGGGTCGGCGGTGCGGTGCGGCAGCTGTCACGAGGCAAGGCGCCGGTGAAGGAGACCCGTAGCCGGGCCCGGAGCGGTGCGGCCGTCCCGGCCCGCGAGGGCATGGCGCGGGCCGAGTTGGCGCAGCTCATCCAGGAGCTCAACGACCAGATGCTGGCCGCCGCGCGGGAGTTGCAGTTCGAGTTGGCCGCCCGGATACGCGACGAGGTCGCCGAGCTGAAGAAGGAGTTGCGGGGGATGGACGCCGCCGGTGTGCGGTAGGTGCCGCCAGGCGGAGCATCCACATCCCACGGTGGAGGGTAGCGGAATGCGAGCATACTATTGCGCTAAGTGATCGCCCTGCGTACTCTCCCTCGGTGGGGAGGCAGGGATGCCGTTGCCAACGAGTCCGGTCATTCGACGTGCGCGACTGGGCGCCGAGTTGCGTCAGCTACGCCGACGGGAGGCGCTGACGCTGGAACAGGTGTGTGAGCGACTCGGTTGGGCGTCCACCTCCAAGCTGTCCCGCATCGAGCTGGGGCAGAGCCGGCCCGACCTGGCCGACGTGCTCGACCTGCTCGACGTCTACGAGGTGCCGTCGCTGCAGCGCGACGCCCTGATCGTCATCGCCCGGGACGCGGCGACCAGTCGGGGCTGGTGGAAGTCGCTGGGGGAGATGAGCGAGCGGCAGCGCACGTACGCCGAACTCGAGGCCGGGGCGGCGGGCATCGTGGAGTACCAGCCGGTGATCGTGCCCGGCCTGCTGCAGACCCCGGCGTACGCCCGGCTGCGCATCGTCGCCGGTCAGCTCATCGACCCGGCGGTGGACGCGGAGGCCGACCTGCGGGCCCGCGCCGCCCGGCAGGCGGTGCTGCGTCGCGTCGAACCGCCCCGCTACACGGCGCTGGTCACCGAGTTGGCCTGCGAGCCGGGGGACGACCCGGTGGGGGTGTGGTGCGAGCAGGTGAGGCACCTGCTCGAACTGGCCGCCCTGCCGCATGTGACGATCCGGCTGCTGCGGGTCGGTGGGGGCGGGCGCCCGCTGCCGCTGACCCCGTTCTCCTGCTACGCCTTTCCGGACCCGGCGGACCCGCGCACGGTGATGTTGGAGGCATTGACCACGGATGTGAGGCTGACCACCGCGATCGACGTCGACCGGTACGAACGGATGACCGACTGCCTGCTGGAGGCGGCGCTGCCGGCGGAGGAGACGGTGCGGCTGCTGTCCCGCCGGCTCGACCGATGACGCACCGCACCTGCCGCCGGGTCGGCAGGTGCGTGCACGGTCGTCGCGTCGGCACCGGGCCCGGCACCCCCGAAGCCGCCGGGGCCGGTGCCGACGCGAGACGCACGATAGGTGGACGGTGTGACACTTTCTCGGTTCGGCGCGTGATGATTCGAGGCCGGTCAGGCGGGTACGTCGACGAAGTGTTCGACCCGCGGCGGCGCGGCGAAGTGCGGACCGATCAGCTCCCGCCAGCCGGCGAAACGCTCGGTGGCCCGGAAGTTCTGCTCGTGCGCCTCGATCGAGTCCCACTCGACCAGCAGCACGAAGCGGGAGGGTGACTCCAGGCCCCGGGTCATGCGTACCGAGCGGCAGCCGGGCGTGTCGGCGAGCAACGGGTGCCCTTGGGCGTACGCGGCGGCGAACGCCTCCTCGTGGCCGGGGATGACATCGATGAGCGCTACCTCAAGGACCATGCGGGCAGCCTGCCACATCGCTGCCGGACCCGTGCCGGCTGGCCGGCCTTTCGTCCGTCGTCGTCTGCGCCGGGCTACCGCACCCGGTAACCCATCCTCCTAGGATGCCCAGCGGGGGTGGGGCGGCCGTCTCGCCCGGCAGGGCGTACCGTGTGCCGGTTGCTCGGTGGCGACCGGAGGAATGAGACTGTGAACGTGTCCGGACTGGTGTGGGTGGCGACGCTCACGGCCCTGATCACGGTCCTCGTGGCGGACCTGCTCATCATCGGGCGCCGGCCGCATGAGCCGAGCGTGCGGGAGTCGAGCCTCTGGGTCGCCTTCTACGTCGGGTTGGCCCTGCTGTTCGGTGGCGGACTGTGGCTCACCGCCGGGGCGAGCGTGGCGGGGCAGTTCTACACCGGCTGGCTGACCGAGTACAGCCTCTCGGTGGACAACCTGTTCGTGTTCGTGATCATCATGGCCCGCTTCGCGGTGCCCCGGCAGTACCAGCAGAAGGTGCTGCTCATCGGCATCGTTCTCGCGCTCGTCATGCGGGGTGGTTTCATCGCCGCGGGTGCGGCGTTGATCTCGCAGTTCACCTGGGTCTTCTACATCTTCGGGGCGTTCCTGATCTACACCGCGATCAACCTGGCCCGGCACGGTGAGTCGAGCGAGGAGGAGTTCACCGAGAACATCCTCATCCGCTGGAGTCGGCGGGCGCTGCCCATCTCCCGGAGCTACGAGAGCGCGCGGCTGACCGCACGGGAAGACGGCCGGCGGATGTTCACGCCGATGCTCATCGTCATGATCGCCATCGGAACAACCGATCTGATCTTCGCGCTCGACTCGATTCCGGCGATCTTCGGAATCACCCAGGAGCCGTACCTCGTCTTCACCGCCAACGTGTTCGCACTGATGGGGCTGCGGCAGCTCTACTTCCTGCTCGGCGGGCTGCTCGACCGGTTGATCTACCTGAGCCACGGGCTCGCGGTGGTGCTCGCCTTCATCGGGGTCAAGCTGATCCTGGAGGCGCTGGCGGAGAACAATCTGGGGTTCATCAACGGCGGCGAACACGTCGGGTGGGCGCCGCACATTCCGATCTGGCTGTCGCTGTTGATCATTCTGGGCACCCTCGCGGCGGCCACGGCGGCGAGCCTGATCAGGTCCTCGCGGGACCGGCGACGCGAGCTGGCCGCGTCCCGCCGCTGAGCGGTGGGTGTCTGTCGCACCGATCATCGGGTACGGCACCCTGAACGGGAGGGGGCGACATGATCAGTGAGCGAGCGAACGCATCGGACTGGACCCTCGTCGGCGCGCCCAACGCGCGGGACCTCGGTGGACTGATCGGTGCCGGGGGTCGGCGGGTACGACCCGGACGGCTGATCCGTACGCCGGCGTTGGGCCGGCTGACCGACGACGACCTGCCGGTGTTGGCGAAGCTCGAACCGGCCTGCGTGGTGGACCTCCGCGCCGAGTCGGAGGTGTCGGTGGCGCCACCGGACCGGCTGACCGGCGAGCCGACCGTGGTGCACCTGCCGGTGCACGACCCGGCGCATCCGGTCTTCACGTACGTCTCGGCCGTGCTGCTCGGCCACGACCTGAGCGAGTACGCGGAGTTGGCGCGGCAGGGGACACCGGCGGCGATGGCCGCGATCTACCGCTGGTTCGTCACCGGGGCCTCGGCCCGGGAGGGATTCGCCGCGGCCGTCCGGCTGGCGGCCGACGGGCGTAACCTGCCGCTGATCTACCACTGCTCGGCGGGCAAGGACCGCACCGGTTGGCTGACCGCGGTGCTGCTGCACGCCCTCGGGGTGGACGAGGCCGCGATCCGAGCGGACTACCTGGCCCACAACCCGTTGACGGAGAGCCTGCGCGGGGTGCTGGTCGATGCGATGCGGCAGCGTCACCCGGGGCTCGACGAGACGGCGGTCCGGCCGGTGCTGGAGGTACGCCCGGAGTACCTCGACGCCGCGTACGCACAGGTGCGGCAGGTGCACGGGTCGTTCGGGGCGTACCTGCGCGACGGCCTGGGGGTCACCGAGGAGACGGTGGCGGCGCTGCGGGAGAACCTGCTGGACTGAGCGTGGTGAGGTCGTGGCGGGCCTGCCACACCGCACGGGAGATGTCGGCCACCAACTGGTTGGCGTCGACGTCGGCCCGAGGGTCGGTCTGGTCGTCGCCGAATGTGGTGCAGACGACGAGCACATAGGGCTCGGCGTCGGCGGGGTAGACCACCGCAGCGCCGTGCCGTACGCCGCGTACCCAGCCGTTCTTGTGGGCGAGCCGGACGTCGGCGGGCAGCCCTTCGGCGATGTCCTGACGGATCTGCTGGGCGCAGAGCACGTCCAGCATGGCGGCGCAGCCGGCCGGTGCGGCGATCGGGCCGGGTCGGCTCGCGCCGGTGGCGACGGCACCGAGCAGCGCGGCCAGATCGGCGGCGGTGACCAGGTTGGTGATCTGGGCCTCGCGGGCGGCGAAGTCCTCGATGCCGCGCCCGGTGACGCTGTGCCGAGCGCCGGCCAGCCGCCAGACCTCGGCCACCGCGGGCAGGCCGACGTGTTGGATGACCAGGTTGGTGGCGAGGTTGCTGGAGCGGACGATCATCCGTTCGGCCAGCCAGCGCAGCGACGCCCGCCCGCCGAGGCGGTCCCACACGGCCCCGTCGTTGTCGTACGCACGGCGGCAGGAGTACGGCGGGGCGTCCGGCCGGGCGGAGGTGAACCGGTTGACCACCTCGACCGGGGCGTCCAGGTCGAGCTGGCCGGCCTCGGCGGCGCGGTGCAGGGCGGCGAGCACGGCCAGTTTCATCGTGCTCGCCGCGTAGTGGGTGGCCTCGGCGTACCGGGTCCAGGTGGGTGGGGCACCGAGGTGCCCCGCGTACACCGAGATGGTGCCGGGCTCCCGGTCCAGCCGCGCGTGGAGATCGGCTGCGGCCATCGGTCGCCTCAGCCGGCGTGCTTGCGGCGGGCTGCGGTGCGGGCCCGCTGGGTCTGGTCGAGCACGACCTTGCGGATGCGCACGGCGGCCGGGGTGACCTCGACGCACTCGTCCTCGCGGCAGAACTCCAGCGCCTGCTCCAGTGACAGCTTGCGCGGCGGAATCAGCTTCTCGGTCTCCTCGGAGGTGGAGGAGCGCATGTTGGTGAGCTTCTTCTCCTTGGTGATGTTGACGTCCATGTCGTCGGAGCGGGAGTTCTCCCCGACGATCATGCCCTCGTACACCTCGGTGCCGGGCTCGACGAAGAGCGTGCCGCGCTCCTGGAGGTTCATCATGGCGAACGCGGTGGCGGCGCCGGAGCGGTCGGCGACCAGCGAGCCGTTGTTGCGGGTCCGCAGCTCGCCGAACCACGGCTCGTACGACTCGAAGACGTGGTGCAGGATGCCGGTGCCCCGGGTCTCGGTGAGGAACTCGGTGCGGAAGCCGATCAGTCCACGGGCCGGTACCAGCCACTCCATCCGGATCCAGCCGGTGCCGTGGTTGACCAGCTGCTCCATCCGGCCCTTGCGGGTGGCCAGCAGCTGGGTGATCGCGCCGAGGTACTCGTCGGGCGCGTCGATGGTGAGCCGTTCCACCGGTTCGCAGGTGCGCCCGTCGATCTCCCGGGTGACCACCTGGGGTTTGCCGACGGTCAGCTCGTAGGACTCGCGGCGCATCTGCTCCACCAGGATGGCCAGGGCGAGCTCGCCGCGGCCCTGCACCTCCCAGGCGTCCGGTCGCTCGGTGGGCAGCACCCGCAGCGACACGTTGCCGACGAGTTCCTTGTCCAGGCGGTCCTTGACCATCCGGGCGGTGACCTTGGCGCCCTTGACCCGGCCGACCAGGGGCGAGTTGTTGGTGCCGAGGGTCATGGAGATCGCCGGCTCGTCGACGGTGATCAGCGGTAGCGGGACCGGGTTCTCGGCGTCGGCGAGGGTTTCGCCGATCATGATCTCGGGGATGCCGGCGACCGCGATGATGTCGCCCGGGCCGGCACTGTTCGCGGGCTTGCGCTCCAGACCCTCGGTCATCAGCAGCTCGGAGATGCGGACCCGCTGGGTGCTGCCGTCAGTGCGGCACCAGGCCACCGACTGGCCCTTGGCGATGGTGCCCTGCCGCACCCGGCACAGCGCGAGGCGGCCGAGGAACGGGGAGGCGTCGAGGTTGGTGACGTGCGCCTGCAGCGGGGCGTTCTCGTCGTACGCGGGCGGCGGGATGGTGTCCAGCAGGGCGCGGAACAGCGGCTCCAGGCTCTGGCTGTCGTCCGGCACCGAACCGTCGGCGGGCTGGGTCAGCGAGGCGATGCCGTCGCGGGCGCAGGCGTAGACGATCGGGAAGTCGATCTGCTCCTCGTCGGCGTCGAGGTCGAGGAAGAGTTCGTAGGTGTCGTCGACGACCTCCTTGATCCGGGCGTCCGGGCGGTCCACCTTGTTGATCACCAGGATGATCGGCATCCGGGCCTTGAGGGCCTTGCGGAGCACGAACCGGGTCTGCGGCAGCGGCCCTTCGCTGGCGTCGACCAGGAGCACCACCCCGTCGACCATGGTCAGGCCACGCTCGACCTCGCCGCCGAAGTCGGCGTGACCGGGGGTGTCGATGATGTTGATGGTGACCGGGTCCGAGCCGTCGGCGGGCAGGTAGCGCACGCCGGTGTTCTTGGCCAGGATGGTGATGCCCTTCTCCCGTTCCAGGTCCATCGAGTCCATCACCCGCTCGGTCACCTCGCCCCGGGCGCCGTAGGCGCCGGACTGCCGCAGCATGGCGTCGACCAGGGTGGTCTTGCCGTGGTCGACGTGGGCGATGATGGCGACGTTGCGGAGGTCCGTGCGAAGCTGCATGAGCTCCATCCTCCCGCCTGCGCGGTAGCCGCGTGGCGTCGGGGTCACCGGAGAGCGGGGCGGCACGGTGACGGAGGGGACTGTCACACTTGCAGGGCAGTTCTGCCGAGGTGATCCGGGGGCGCCGTGCACGATCTGCTCAGTTCGGTGCAGAGCCTGCCACCGTGGCTGATCTATGTGGTGGCGGCGCTGATCGTGGCCGCCGAGACGGCCCTGATCATCGGTCTGGTCGCGCCCGGTGAGGCGACCCTGCTGCTGGTGGGCTTCCTCACGTACACCGGCACGGTGCGATTCGGACCGGCGTTGCTGGCGATGATCGCCGCCGCCGCGCTGGGGGACGCGTTGGCGTTCCGTGCCGGCCGGCGCTACGGGCCCCGGCTGCGGGCCAGCAGGTGGGGTGCCCGGGTGGGGCCGGAGCGCTGGGCCCGAGCCGACGCGATGCTCGACCGGATGGGTGGGCGAGGTGTGCTGACCGCCCGCTGGGTGGCGTTCGCCCGCACGCTGGTGCCCCGACTGGCCGGTGCGGCCGGCATGCCGTACCGCCGGTTCGCGCCGTGGAACCTGGCCGGGGTGAGCACCTGGGTGGTTGCCTCGGTGCTGGTCGGGCAGCTGGCCGGAGAGTCGTACGAGACGGTCTCCCGGCTGCTGGGCCGGGCCACCGGGGCGGTGCTGGTGCTGCTGGCCGCGCTGGTCGCGGTGGTGCTGGCCGGTCGCTGGCTGGGCCGGAACCCCGATCCGGCCCGGGCGTTGCTGACCCGGGCGGCCCGGCTGCCGCCGCTGCGGTGGCTGTCGGCCCGTTACGGACTGCTGTTCTTCCTGCTGAGCCTGCGCCTCGGGCCGGCGTGGGCGTTGCTGGCGAACCTGGCCGTCGGGGTGGTGCTGCTGTTCGTGGTGGCGCTGGTGATCGCGTGGGTCCTGCGGGTGGTGGTCCGGCACAGTGGGTTGGCCCTGGTCGACGGGGCGATCGCGGGCTGGTTCGCGGCGCGGCGTACACCCGATGCGGTGGAAGCGACCCAGGCGGCGGTGTCGCTGCTGCGTGGCTCGTCGCTGATCGTGATGGTGGCGGTGGTGGCCCTGGTGCAGGCATGGCGGCAGCGACCCTGGCGGGCGGACCTGCTCAGTGTGGTCGGCACGGTGGGTGCCTTCGTGCCGCTGGTGGTGCTGGCGGCCGTGGCGGACCTGGCCGCCGGTGGGCGGGTGGTCCTGTTCTCCACGCAGAACGTGGTGGTGACGGCGAGCCTGTGCACGCTGGCGTGGTTGCTGTCGCGAGGTGCCCGTTGGCCGGTGGCGGTGGCCGCGTGGACGGTGGCGGCGGTCGGCGTGGTCACCATCGGCGGTGCCCGGCTGTACCTGGGGCTGAGCACGGCCAGCGGCACGGTGGGCGCGGTGCTGCTCGGTGCCGCCTGGACGGCGGTGTTCATGGTCGCCTGGGCCACCCGGGACCGTGCGGTGACCGGCGGTACGTCCGCCGCCGGGTGAGGCGGGCGCCGGGATCCCGGCGGCGGTCGCGGGGCCACGCGCGACGGGCGGTAGCTGTTAGTGTGCGGCGAGTTCGTCAGCGCCAGAGGAGGTCGACATGGGACGCGGCGTCGCACGGTGGGGTGTCGCGGTGGTCGCCGCGATGCTGCTGCTCATCGGCGGTGGGTGTGCCAAGGTGGACACTCCCGCGGCGGAGGTGCCGGCTCCGGTCGCACTTCCGGAGGAGTTGCCGGACGCCGCGGGGGAGCCCACCGGCTCGCCGGCGCCGGAGGAGGCGTCGGCGACACCGTCGGCAGCGGAGGCGATGGGCGCCGCGCCGAAGGCCACACCCAGCGCCAGCGCGTCTCCGTCGGCGGCGAAGCGGAGCGCGAAGCCGAAGCGCACCACGGCCACCGCTCCGCGGGCGGTGCCGAAGCCGCCGACGGAGACGGAGGTGCCGCCGGATCCGCCGAAGCCGCCCTCAAGCGGCGACTGCAAGCCCAGCTACAAGGGCGATCAGGCCAGCCGCGCAAAGGTCAAGGCGGCGTTGACCGACGCGGCCGGGCGCACGTACTGGCCGACGTCGGCGCCGGACATCCGCGTTCCGCTGAATCTGATCAAGGCGACGGCGTGGCAGGAGAGCGGTTGGCAGTCCAACATCGTGGCCTGCGACAAGGGCATCGGCCTGATGCAGGTGATGCCGGAAACCGCAGCCTGGATGAACCAGCGTTTCGGGCAGAGCTACGACGTGTGGGACTACCGGGACAACGCCTACCTCGGCGGCACCTTCCTGGCCTGGCTGACCAAGTACATCGGTGACATGTACTTCGACGCCGACTACCGGCTCGACGCCGACCTGTGCACCGCCGAGCTTGACTCGTGCCTGTTGAACGCGGTCATCGCCGCGTACAACTACGGGCACGGCGAGGTGGCCCCGGAGAATGAGCCGCTGAACATCCCCAACGCGAGCTACGTGCGCAACGTCCGGGCGTTGATGACGGAGTGCGTCTGCCTCGGGTTCTGACCGTCGCCGATCCGGCCGGGCCACCAGAAGCGTTCCCCGAGCACGAACGCCAGGGCCGGGACGACGACCGTGCGGACCAGGAGGGTGTCCAGCAGGACGCCGAGGCAGACGATGATCCCGATCTGGGTCAGGGTGATCAGAGGTAGCACGCCGAGGACGGCGAAGACAGCGGCCAGCAGGATGCCGGCGCTGGTGATGACGCCGCCGGTGACCCGCAGCGCGGAGAGCATGCCCTGCCGGGTGCCGACGGTGCGGGCATCCTCGCGGGCGCGGGTGACCAGGAAGATGTTGTAGTCCACGCCGAGCGCCACCAGGAAGACGAAGGCGAGCAGCGGCACGGTGGTGTCCAGTGCGGGGAAGCCGAGCACGTGGTCGAAGAGCAGCCAGGCGCCGCCGAGGCTGGCGAAGTACGACGCGACGACGGTGACCACCAGCAGCACCGGGGCGACCAGGCCGCGTAGCAGCAGGATCAGCACGGCGCCGACCAGCAGCAGGATCAGCGGCAGGATGACGCGCAGGTCCTCGGCGTCGGCGGCCGACGCGTCGTACGTGCCGGCCACGCTGCCGCCGACGATGGCGCCGGTCGGGGTGTCGCCGCCCGCCGGGGCGGGCGGCGCGGAGTCCGGTACGGCGGCGACCGCGTCCCGCAGGGCCTCCAGCGTCCGGTCGGAGGCGGTGGTGCCCGGTTCGGCGTCGAGCACCACGTCGACCTGGGCGACGGTGGGGCCGGCGGTGCCGGGACGGGCGGAGGCGACCCCGGGCACCTCGGTGGCGGCCGCGGTGACCGCCGGTACGGTGTCGGGTCGGGTCATCACCGCGACCGGCTGGGTGGTGCCGGCAGGGAAGGCGCTTGCCAGGGTCTGTGCCCCGGCGACCGCTTCCGGCTGTACCCGGAACTGCTCGGTCTCCGACAGCCCGGTCCGCAGGCCGAGGCCGCCCAGGGCGAGTGCGGCCAGCAGCAGCGTGGCCAGTGCCGCGACGGGAACCGGGCGGCGGATCACGGCGGCACCGAGTCGACCCCAGACCCGGCCCTCCCGACCTTCGCTGCCGACGTGCGGTACGAACGGCCAGAACAGGCGCCGCCCGAGTAGCACCAGCGCGGCCGGCAGCAGGAGCAGCGCCGATGCCATGGCCAGCAGGATGCCGGTGGCGCAGGCGACGGCGAGGGCCCGGTTGAGTTCCCGCTCGCTGAGCAGCAGGGTGAGCACCCCGAGCATGACGGTGCCGCCGCTGGCGAGGATCGGTTCGGCGGTGCGGCGCAGCGCAGCCCGCATGGCCGCGAAGCGATCCGCTTCCCGGCGTAGCTCCTCCCGGTAGCGGGCGATCAGCAGCAGGGCGTAGTTGGTGGCGGCGCCGAAGACGAGGACGCTGGCGATGCCGCTGACAGCGCCGCCGGCGTAGTTGATGCCGACGGCGGGGATGACCGTGTCGAGGGCCCGCAGCGCCACCTGTTCGGTGGCGGCCACCACGGCCAGCGGCACCATCCACAGCAGCGGACTGCGGTAGGTGACGAGCAGCAGCAGCGCGACGACCGCGGCGGTGACGGCGAGCAGGGTGGTGTCGGCGCCCTCGAAGACCTTGGTGAGGTCGGCGGTGAAGGCCGGCGCGCCGGTCACCTCGACGGTCAGTTCGGCCGGTAGGGCGGTCAGCGCATCCCGAACCTCGGCCACGGTGGCGGCCACCGCTTCCTGACCGCCCTCGGTGCTCAACGGCACGGCGACCAGGGCCACCGTGCCGTCGGGAGACAGCTGCGGCGGGGAGACCTGGCCGCCGACGGTGAAGCCACCGAGGGTGCCGGTGCCGCTGGTGACGGCGGTGCGGTCGCCCTCGGTCAGCGACGCGCCGTCATCGCGGGTGACCACGACGATGGCCGGCTGGACGTCGCTGGCGGGCAGTTCCTCCTGCAACCGCTCGACCTGGGTGGACTGCCAACGGTCGGACAGGCCGGTGGCGGAGACGGGCGCCGGGTTGTCGGGGGCGGGCAACCAGAAGACAGCCGTGCCCACGGCCAACGCCGCGAGGATGGTGGACAAGGCGCTCAGGCGACCGCCCGCCACCCGGGTGAACACGGACATCGAGGACGACCCCCAGTCGACAAAGTATCTAGACTGTCGAGATTCTCGCCTATCAAGAAATACACTGCAACAGTGTGACGGCAGAGAATCTCGACGGCCGAGACGAGACTTCGGCTCGGGTTATGCTGCGAGCCCGGACCTCGGGAGGAAGCGGCGGCAGGTGGCAGCTCACGGTATGTACCGCAGGCGCGACACACGCCGGGACGTGCTGATCGCCGAGATCACGGCTGAGCTGCGGCGCTACGGCGTGGACGCGCAGCACGTCGGACACGCCTTCGCCGGCCAGCACGGCCTCAACGCCACCGACCTGCAGGCACTGATCGCCGTGATGGACGCCGAGCTGCTCGGCGATCCGATCACTCCCGGCCGGCTCGGCGAGCACCTCGGGCTCTCCTCCGGCTCGGTCACCGCCCTGATCGACCGGCTGGAACGCGCCGGGCATCTGCGCCGTGACCGGGCCACCATGGACCGACGCAAGGTGCTGCTGCGCTACGCCCAACGCGGCGCCGAGCTGGCGATGGGCTTCTTCCGGCCGCTGGGCGAGCGCACCGACCGGGTGATGGCCGGCTTCCGTGACGATGAGCTGGAGGTGGTGTACCGGTTCGTGACGGCGATGGGAGCCTCGCTGAGGGAGCACCGGGACGAGGTCCGTGCCGCCCGGACCGAGCCACACCGACGCCGGTCGGAGTGAGTCGTGCTTGATCGTCTGGCGGCCGGGCTCGCCGCCGCCGCCCTGCGACTGCCCCCGGCGCGGACCCGACGGGTCACCGTCACCCGGGACGTCGCGCTGCGGGTACGCGACGGAGTGACGCTGCGCACCGACCACTACGCGCCCGACCTGCCCACCGCGCCCACCGTGCTGATCCGAACCCCGTACGGCCGGGCCGGACCGATGCGGCTGCTCTGCCGACTCGCCGCCGAGCAGGGATTCCACGTGGTGATCCAGTCCTGCCGGGGCACCGGCGGCTCCGGCGGTGCGTTCGAGCCGTTCGTGCACGAACGCGACGACGGCCTGGACACACTCGACTGGCTGCGCCGGCAGCCGTGGTGGACCGGCGCGTTCGGCATGTTCGGCGCCAGCTACCAGGGGTTCGTACAGTGGGCCCTGGCGGCGGACGCGGGCCCGCAGTTGCGCGCGATGGTCGCGGTCGCCACCGCCTCGACCACCCGCGACTCAACCTACGCCGGGGAGTCGTTCGCCCTGGACACGGTGCTGACCTGGGCCGAGCTGCTCCAGGCGCAGACCGTCCCGTGGCTGGCCCGTCAGTGGGAGCTCAAGCGTGGCCAGCCGAAGCTGACCGCCGCCCTGTCGCACCTTCCGTTGATCGAGGCCGACCGGGTCGCCACCGGGGTGACCGTGCCGTTCTTCCAGGAGTGGCTGCGGCACCACACCCCACTGGCCGACTATTGGCGCAGTCGGGTCTTTGACGACCGACTTCACCTGGTCAGCTCCCCGGTGGCGATGGTCAGCGGCTGGCACGACATCTTCCTGCCGGCCCAACTGCGCGACTACACGACGCTGCGGGCCACCGGTGCCCGTCCGCGTCTGGTGATCGGGCCGTGGACGCATGGCAGCCCCGGGCTGTTCATCGCCGCCCTGCGTGAGGGACTGAGCTGGCTCGACCTCCACCTGTCCGACGACCAGGCCGGTGATCGGCGGGCAGCAGGTGCCGTCCACCCGCCCGACACCTCCGTGCGGGTGCACGTCGGTGGCGTCGGTGGCGGCTGGCGTGACCTGCCCGACTGGCCGCCGCCCGCCGACGCCGTGCGGTGGCACCTGCAGCCGGGGGCGGCCCTGAGCCCCGGGGACCCGGTGCCGTCGCCGCCGGACGGGTTCTGGTACGACCCGGCAGACCCGACACCGTCGCTCGGCGGTCCACTGCTGGTGGCCCAGCGGGCCGGACCATTCGACAACCGCCCGGTCGAGGCCAGGCCCGACGTGTTGACCTGGACCAGCGAGCCGTTGGCCGCCGGCATCGAGGTGATCGGGCCGGTACGCGCCGAGATCCACCTGCGCAGCGAGCTGACGCACCTGGACGTGTTCGTGCGACTGTGCGACGTGGACGAGCGGGGACGCTCGTGGAACATCTGCGACGGGCTGGTCCGACTCGATCCGCAGCGGTTTCCCGCCGACGACACCGGCGCCGTCACGGTGCCGGTCGAGATGTGGCCCACCGCCCACCGCTTCGCCACCGGGCACCGACTGCGGTTGCAGGTCTCCGGCGGGGCACATCCCCGCTACGCGCGCAACCCCGGCACCGGCGAACCCCTCGGCGCGGCTGTCACGCTCCGTGGTGGATTTCGGGAGATCCTGCACGACCCGGATCATCCGTCCGCAGTGGTCCTACCGGTCGTCCACTCTGCCTCTCAGCCTTCTCCAAGCTGAATCGAAGCGCCTCTGAGCTGGGCATTCTCCGATTGCCCGAGCTATCGTGGTGTCACGCCCGGCGCCGTGCACCCGATTGGCCGGGCTCGCCGGTGAGTATCCACCGCGCACGCGGTGTCACCGTCGCGCCTGGTCCCCAACACAAGCGAAGGGGGATCAATGACGCGGGCCCCGGCAAATCTGCTCGCCGTTCGTAGTCTGTTGCTTGCGCACCTCAACCGCGATCCCAACCGCAGTCGAGACGACGACCTCGAACCGAACGAGGTCGGCATCGTCGGCGACGCCAACCATCGAGGGGGCTACCACTGCGGGTCGGACCGGGTCGTCACCAACGACTACTCGGTGGTCGAGTCGCCCCGCGACCGCAACGGCCTCACCCTGGACGCGGCCGCCCTGGACGTGGGGACGTTCCGGCTCAACTCCGGTGGCCGTACCCACACCCTGTTCACGTTCTCGACCTGGTGCGTGGCGCAGTGCGCCGCCAACGCCCCGGACACCCGTGACATCCGCGAGATCATCTATTCGCCGGACGGCAAGGTGGTCCGGCGCTGGGACCGGCTCGGTCGCCGTAGCACCGGCGGCCGGTCCCACCTGTGGCACACCCATTTCAGCTTCTTCCGGGACTCGATCAAGGCGAACCGCGACCAGCGGCCGCTGTTCCGTCGCTACCTGACCGCGATCGGACTGCTGAACTCCGAGGAGGGGAAGAACGACATGACACCCGAGGAACACAACTGGCTCAGGACCGTCCACCGCAACCTCACCGTCCTGGACGGACGCAACCCGGTCGGGCAGATCTACACCCGGATGGCGATGGGCGAGGATCACAAAGATCCCGACTTCCGGGTCTCCCACCCGACACTGCGCACCATCGGCACCCAACTCACCGCGCTGCAGAGCACGTTGGAATCGCTGATGAACCGGGACTTCACCGACGAGCAGGCGATCGTCACCGGGGTGCTGGCCGGTCTCACGCCGGAGGAGATCGCGGCGGCGATCCCGCCCACCGTGGCGCAGCAGGTCGTCAGCGAGCTGAGTCGCAGGCTGGCGGCCTGAGGCGACGCCCCGACGAGTGGCGGCCGGTGCCGGCCGCCACTCACCGCCGTGCGATCAGCCCCGTCGGACCGTACGAGTCAGAGCGGGCGGACGTTGTCCGCCTGTGGGCCCTTCTGCCCCTGGGTCACGTCGAACTCGACCTTCTGGCCCTCGGTCAGCTCGCGGTAACCGCTGGACTGGATGGCCGAGTAGTGGACGAAGACGTCGGGCCCTCCGCCGTCCTGCTCGAGGAAGCCGAAGCCCTTTTCGGAGTTGAACCACTTCACGGTGCCGGTTGCCATGCGTACTCTCTCCCTGTTCCATGCGGGCGACCGCTGGCTTGCGCGCCGGTGATCGCCCAATACCTTCCCGACAGTAACCGGTGAATAGCGGATTTGCCGGGCGAAGCGCCTCAGGTGATGGAGCGGATGGCGCCGACACGACCGGCGGCATCCCGAGGATGGGGAGGAAAGCCGATGCCCACGGTGGCGGCCAGGTCCTAGCGTACGAGGCATGGCGGACCAGCTGGCCCAGGTCGGAGAGCTGCCCCTGGTGGTGCTGATGGTGGTGCTCGGGGTGGTCATGCTCTTCGACGCGGTGCCGCTGTTCGGGGTTCTCGTGCCCGGTGACGTGGCGGTGCTCGCGGTAGTGGCGGTGGGTAGCCCCGCCACCGGGGTGGCGACCTTCGTCGCCGTGGTCACCGGATGCCTCACCGGTTGGTCACTGAGTTTTCTCGTCGGCCGGCGGTGGGGCGGCCGGCTGCGGCACAGCCGCTTCGGCGGGTGGGTCGGCGAGGCGAGGTGGGTGGCCGCGGAGGCCATCCTGCGCCGCGACGGCGGCCGACTGGTGCTGATCGCGCCCTTCCTGCCGGTGTTCAACGCGCTGCTGCCGCTGGCCGCGGGCGGGTTGCACATGTCGTACCGACGGTTTCTCGGATTCGCGGCGCTGGGCGCGGCCGGATGGGCCGGCCTCTACCTGGTGGTGGGCACCGCGTCGCGGACACTGGCCGGGCTGCTGCCCGCCGGCGCGAGTCCACTGCTGGTGACCACGGCCGGCGGACTGCTGTTGGCGGCCCTGGTGTTGCTCGGCACCCGGCGACGGTTGCGCGCGGTCACCCGCTGACCCGGCTGGTCAGGTCCGGCGAACGCGGCCGGGCGGTCCTGGAACTGATCGAACCGAGGGCGGCCGTCGCAACCGTGCGGCAGGATCGTGCAGGTCCGCAGAGCTGCACGACGCTTCCGTGGGGAGTTCCGCCATGAGCGCCGCACCGCCACTCATTGGTCGCTACTTCGCGCTCGCCGGCGAGGCCGACAGCGACGCCTACTTCGCGCTCTTCGCCCCCGACGCCGTGGTCGAGGACGAGGACAGGACCTACGCGGGCCTCGCCGAGATCCGGGCCTGGCGGCAGGAGGTGCCGCTGGTGTCGTACGAGATCACCGACGTGGCGCAGACGCCGGAGGGGACGGTGGTCACCGCCACCATCACCGGCGACTTTCCCGGCAGCCCCTTCGCCGGCCTGCGGTACCGCTTCGAGGACTACGACGACAACCAGATCCGACGCCTGCGCATCGCTCCCTGACCGGCGCGAGGGTCACCAGCCGCGGGCGCGCCACTCAGCCAGGTGGGGGCGCTCCGCGCCGAGCGTCGAGTCCCGGCCGTGCCCGGGGTAGAACCAGGTCTCGTCCGGCAGCCGGTCGAACAGCTTGCGCTCGACATCGTCGATCAGCGCGGCGAACCGCTGCGGATCCTGGTCGGTGTTGCCGACCCCACCGGGGAAGAGACTGTCGCCGGTGAAGAGGTGCGGCACGCCGGCGGGGTCGCGGTAGAGCAGCGCCACCGAGCCCGGGGTGTGTCCCCTGAGGTGGATGACCTCCAGGGCGCAGTCGCCGACCGGCACGACATCGCCCTCGGTGAGGGTCTGCGCCTCGATCGGCAGCCCGTCCGCGTCGTCGGCGTGCGCCAGCGCGCGGGCGCCGGTCTTGGCCACCACCTCTTCCAGACCCACCCAGTGGTCCATGTGCCGATGGGTGGTCACCACCGCGGTGATCCCGGCGTCGCCGATCAGTTCCAGCAGGCGGGGCGCCTCGTTCGCGGCGTCGATCAGCACCTGTTCGCCGGTGCTGCCGCAACGCAGCAGGTACGCGTTGTTGTCCATCGGTCCGACCGACACCTTGGTGATGGTCAGCCGGTCGAGTTCGCGTACCGCCGGCGGGCCGCCGGGGGTGACTTCTCCGCTGTAGGTCATGGCTTCCTAGATCCATTCGGGCGGGTGTGGCAACTGCCCGTCGGGGGTGACGGTCAGGGTGGTGCCGGGGTCGCGGCCGGTCAGCCATGCGGCGAGTTCGGCCGCCGGACCGGCGACGACCGGTGCCTGTGCCCGGTCGCCGAGCACCAGTTCGTGGCTGCTGCCGTCGAAGCGCAGCACCATCGCCGGTACGTCGCTCCGGTCGGCGAAGCCGCTGGCGACCTCGTGCAGCAACCGGTGACCGAAGTCCGGTGACCAGTCCGTGGGCCGGTAGCCGGCCGCCAGGTCGACGTGGTGGATCTCCAGCTCCCGCAGCCGACCCCAGACGAGCAGGGCCGCCGGCCGCGAGCCGTGTCGGGTCTCGACGGTGGCAGCCCACGCCGGCACCGGCATGGCGGCGACGGCCTCGGCGAACCGGTCCGCGCTGCGCCGCAGGTCGTCCAGCTGTTCCTCCGGGCTACGCGGGGCCCCCGCCTCGATGTCGGCGGTCCGGGCGGCGGTGCTGGCGTACATCGGGATCGGCTCGCCGGTGCGGGCCGAGGTGAGCAGGTTGACGAAGCCGTCGGCGTTGCGGCACACGTGGGCGAGCACGTGCCCTCGGGTCCACCCGGGCAGCAGGGACGGCGCCGCGAGGTCGGCGGCGTCGAAGGTGGCGGCGGTCCGCAGCAGGCGGGCCGTGGCGTCCTCCACGTCGCCGGTCAGCAGCAGCGGATCCATCGTCACGGTGCTGACCCTAGCGGCCCCGCGCCCACCGCGTCGCCGGGGAATTCACTTCCGGCGTGGCACGGTGCGACCTACCGTCTGTGCCAGCGACCCCCTCGAACCCGGGTCCGGGACGTAGCCGCCTTGTCTGCTGCCTCGCGGCCCGGTCTCACCGGGGAGGTCGACCAGGTTCGTGCGTGACGCCGGAGCGGAGGAGGTGGTGGTCATGCCGGTCACCGCACCCATGTATCACCCGCGCCGACACTGAACGAGGAGCCATGACCATCTCGCTGACCGCCCTGGGCTGGGACACCGACCGGGCGGCCCATCTGCGACGTATCCGTACCGGTCAGCGCCCCGGCCGGGTGGCCCGCGTCGACCGCGGCGTCTGCACCGTGCTCACCGACGACGGGCCGGTGCGCGCCTCGACCGGCGGGACCGTGCTGGCCGCCGCCGTCGGCGACGCGACCCGGCTGCCTGGCGTCGGCGACTGGGTGCTGCTGTGCGCCTGGCCCGATGGGCGGGTGACGGTGGAGGCGGTGCTGCCCCGGCGTACCGCGTTGATCCGGCGCACCGCCGGCAAGGACGCCAGCGGCCAACTGCTGGCCGCCAACCTGGACGTGGCCGCCGTGGTCGAGCCGGTGCACCCGGCGCCGGATGCCGCCCGGATCGAGCGGCTGCTCTCCCTGGTCCACGAGTCGGGTGCCCGGCCGCTGGTGGTGCTGACCAAGACCGACCTGGCGGCCGATCCGGCAGCGGTGGCGCGTCAGCTCGCGGCTCTCGCCCCGGGCGTGCCGGTGCTGCCGGTCAGCGCCGAGCACGGCGCCGGGCTGGAGCCGTTGCGCGCCGAGGTCGGCCCCGGCCGCACCCTCGGCCTGCTCGGACCCTCCGGCGCCGGCAAGTCCAGCCTGGTCAACGCGCTCGTCTCGGCGGTGGTGATGCCCACCCAGGCGATTCGTCGGGTCGACGGCAGGGGTCGGCACACCACCACCTGGCGGTCGCTGGTGCCGCTGCCGGGCGGCGGCGCCGTGGTGGACACGCCCGGGGTCCGGGCCGTCGGCCTGCTCGACGGCGCGACCGGGCTCGACCGCGCCTTCGCCGACATCGCCGAGCTGGCCGCCGGCTGCCGGTACGGCGACTGCGGGCACGAGGCCGAACCCGGCTGCGCGGTGCGTGCGGCGCTGGATGCCGGTGCGCTGACCGCCCGCCGCTACGAGAGCTGGCGTCGGCTGCGACGGGAGATCGCCCACGAGACCCGTCGCCGCGCCACCCGTGTGTCCCGCACCACCCGCCGCACCTCCCACTAACCACCCACCCCACCCGGTTCGCGATCATGCAGTTCTGGTCGTCGGTACGAGTGATTTGACCGCTTTGGTGCATGCCACAACTGCATGCTCGGCGCAGCTGGGGTGGGGGCGGGGTGGGGCGGGGTGGGATGTGTGGATGGGGGAAGTTGTCGGGGGTCGGGTCTACAGTTGCCGGGGCGCACTCTCCGCGCTGACACAACCGCTGGGGTCACCTCAAAAGCGGACAGATCTTCCTCTTCATTCTCACCCGGGAGTACACGGACCGTGGCCGACCGTTTGATCATTCGTGGCGCGCGCGAGCACAACCTGCGCGACGTCAGCCTCGACCTGCCCCGGGACGCCCTGATCGTGTTCACCGGGCTGTCCGGGTCGGGCAAGTCGAGCCTGGCCTTCGACACGATCTTCGCCGAGGGGCAGCGGCGTTACGTCGAGTCGCTGTCGTCGTACGCCCGGCAGTTCCTCGGCCAGATGGACAAGCCGGACGTCGACTTCATCGAGGGTCTGAGCCCGGCCGTCTCCATCGACCAGAAGTCCACCTCGCGCAACCCCCGCTCCACCGTCGGGACGATCACCGAGGTCTACGACTACCTGCGGCTGCTCTTCGCCCGCGTCGGGGAGCCGCACTGCCCGGTCTGCGGCGAACGGATCTCCAAGCAGAGCCCGCAGCAGATCGTCGACCGGGTCCTCGCCATGGCCGAGGGCACCCGCTTCATGGTGCTCGCGCCGGTGGTGCGCGGGCGCAAGGGCGAGTACGTCGACCTGTTCGCCGAGCTCCAGGCCAAGGGGTACGCCCGGGCCCGGGTCGACGGGGTGGTGCACCAGCTCACCGACCCGCCGAAGCTGAAGAAGCAGGAGAAGCACACCATCGAGGTGGTGATCGACCGGCTCAGCGTCAAGCCCAGCGCCAAGCAGCGGTTGACCGACTCGGTCGAGGCGGCCCTGGGCCTCTCCGGTGGTCTGGTCCTGCTCGACTTCGTCGACCTGGCCGAGGGTGACCCCGACCGGGAGCGGCGCTACTCCGAGCATCTGGCCTGCCCCAACGATCACCCCCTCGCCATCGAGGACCTGGAACCCCGGGTCTTCTCCTTCAACGCGCCCTACGGCGCCTGCCCGGAGTGCACCGGCCTGGGCACCAAGAAGGAGGTCGATCCGGAACTGGTCGTCCCCGACCCGGAACGCAGCCTGCGCGAGGGCGCGATCCAGCCCTGGGCGACCGGGCACAACCTGGAATACTTCCTCCGCCTGCTGGAGGCGCTCGGCGAGGCCGAGCACTTCGACGTCGACACCCCGTGGCGGGCGCTGCCGTCGCGAGCGCAGAAGACGATCCTGCACGGCTCCGACGACCAGGTGCACGTGCGTTACCGCAACAAGTACGGCCGGGAGCGCTCGTACTACACCGGTTTCGAGGGCGTGGTGCAGTGGATCGAGCGCCGGCACTCCGACACCGAGAGCGAGTGGTCGCGGGAGAAGTACGAGGGTTACATGCGCGACGTGCCCTGCGCGGCCTGCGGGGGTGCCCGGCTCAAGCCCGAGGTGCTCGCGGTCACCCTGGCCGGGCGCAGCATCGCCGAGGTGTGCAACCTGTCCGTCGGTGAGTGCGCCGACCTGCTGGCCGGCATCGAGTTGACCGACCGGCAGAAGCTGATCGCCGAGCGGGTGCTCAAGGAGATCAACGCCCGGCTGCGCTTCCTGCTCGACGTCGGGCTGGACTACCTCTCCCTGGACCGTCCGGCCGGCACCCTCTCCGGCGGTGAGGCGCAGCGTATCCGGTTGGCCACCCAGATCGGTTCCGGCCTGGTCGGCGTGCTCTACGTGCTCGACGAGCCGTCGATCGGCCTGCATCAGCGGGACAATCACCGGCTGATCGAGACGCTGATGCGTCTGCGTGGCCTGGGTAACACGCTGATCGTGGTCGAGCACGACGAGGACACCATCCGCACCGCCGACTGGATCGTCGACATCGGTCCCGGCGCGGGGGAGCACGGCGGTCGGATCGTGCACAGCGGCTCGGTGCCGGCGCTGCTGGAGAATCCCGAGTCGCTGACCGGGGCGTACCTTGCCGGTCGCCGGGAGATCCCGACGCCCAGGGGACGCCGCCCGCAGGCTTCCGGGCGGGAGTTGGTCGTGCACGGGGCCCGCGAGCACAACCTGCGCAACCTGACCGTGAGCTTCCCGCTCGGCCAGCTGATCGCCGTCACCGGGGTCAGCGGCTCGGGGAAGTCGACCCTGGTCAACGACATTCTCTACGCGGTCCTGGCCAACCAGATCAACGGCGCGCGGCTGGTGCCGGGCCGGCACACCCGGGTTTCCGGCCTGGAGCACGTCGACAAGGTCGTCGGCGTCGACCAGTCGCCGATCGGCCGCACCCCGCGATCCAACCCGGCCACCTACACCGGCGTCTGGGACCATGTGCGCAAGCTGTTCGCCGAGACCGCCGAGGCCAAGGTCCGGGGGTACGGCCCCGGCCGGTTCTCCTTCAACGTCAAGGGCGGTCGCTGCGAGGCGTGCTCCGGTGACGGCACCATCAAGATCGAGATGAACTTCCTGCCCGACGTGTACGTGCCGTGCGAGGTCTGCAAGGGCGCCCGGTACAACCGGGAGACCCTGGAGGTGCACTACAAGGGCAAGACCGTCTCCGACGTGCTGGAGATGCCGATCGAGGAGGCGGCCGAGTTCTTCTCCGCCATTCCGGCCATCCACCGGCACCTCAAGACGCTCGTCGACGTGGGTCTGGGCTACGTACGGCTGGGGCAGCCCGCGCCGACCCTCTCCGGTGGCGAGGCGCAGCGGGTCAAGCTCGCCTCGGAGTTGCAGAAGCGCTCGACCGGGCGGACGGTCTACGTGCTCGACGAGCCGACCACCGGCCTGCACTTCGAGGACATCCGCAAGCTGCTGCTGGTGCTGGAGGGCCTGGTCGACAAGGGCAACACGGTGATCACGATCGAGCACAACCTGGATGTGGTCAAGAGCGCGGACTGGTTGATCGATATGGGCCCCGAGGGCGGTCACCGGGGCGGCACCGTGCTCGCCACCGGCAGCCCGGAGGAGGTCGCCGAGGTCGCCGAGAGTCACACCGGGCAGTTCCTGCGTACCGTCCTCAAGCTCGACGGCACGGCCAAGGGCGCCGTGTCGGCCACCGCCCGGGCGGCGAAGGCCAACGGTGGCCGGGGTCGGGGCGGCCGCAAGGCCACCGCCGCCGCGCGCTGACGGGCCGATCCGGCCGGACGGCAGGCCCGTCGGCGGGCGGCGGGTCCGGGTGGCCGATCGGGTGAACCGCCGGGCAGAGTGGTGCGTGCAGGGAGAGTAGCGACACATCATGCACCGGAGTGAGCGACGGAGGGCGAGGCATGAGCGAGCCGCAGGGCAGCGCTGACATGAGCGACGGGCAGGCGCCGGCCGGGCCCGGAGTGCGTACCCGCCGGGCCGTGCTCACGGGCGCGGGAGCGGTCGGCGTGGCGGTGGTCCTGGCCGCCTGCGGCGGTGCGGACGGCGACGGCGGTCAGGACGGCGACGGCGGCGCGGCACCCAGCCCTGGCCCGCAGATCACCAACACCGGCGACGCCGGTGGTGGCGATCGTGAGGGCGCCCAGTCACTGGCCCGGACGACGGACATCCCGGTCGGCGGCGGCGCGGTCTTCGCCGCCCAGGGCGTGGTGATCACCCAGCCCACCGCGGGCGACTTCAAGGGATTCGATCCGGTCTGCACCCATCAGGGCTGCCCGGTGTCGAACGTCGACGGCGGCACCATCAACTGCACCTGCCACGGCAGCAGGTTCTCCATCGAGGACGGCTCCGTCACGGCCGGCCCAGCGACCACGCCGCTGCCGGCCAAGAACATCAAGGTCGACGGCGACCAGATCGCGCTGGCCTGAGCCGGTCGAAGGCCGCCTCCCAGGTCAGGACCACCCGACCGACCTGCCGTATGGACCCGAGGTCCACCCGCAGCCACTGGTTGTCCGACCAGGAACTGGCCCACCGGGTGCCCAGGTCGCTGTCGACGGCGCGCGCCGAGCGGTTCCCGGAACATGCCCCGGACCAGCAGCGGCCACCAGGCGTCGAGGGTCCGGATCGCCTCGGCGTGGACGGGGGCCATCGGACGGGATCATTACATGAAGAACATTCGGTTACTGGATGGTGGGCCGCCCCGCTCAATATTGGAGGGAAGTCGATAAGTGCGTCGCGTGCTGCCGCCCCGCCACGGGAAGAACGGGCATCAGGGGATGATCCGGGCTGTCGGGGGCGGCGACTAATCTCGGAGTGTGGCTGATCCGTCGACCTACCGTCCCGCGCCGGGCACGATTCCCGAGGCACCGGGGGTGTACCGCTTCTACGACGGCACCGGCCGGGTGATCTACGTAGGCAAGGCGAAGAACCTGCGCAGTCGACTCAACTCCTACTTCGCCGACCTGTGGGGGCTGCACCAGCGCACCCAGCAGATGGTCACCACCGCCGAGGCGGTCGACTGGGTCACCGTGGCCACCGAGGTCGAGGCGCTCCAGCTCGAATACCTCTGGATCAAGCAGCACGACCCGAGGTTCAACGTCCGGTACCGCGACGACAAGTCCTACCCCTACCTGGCGGTGACCCTCGACGAGGAGTACCCACGGCTCCAGGTGATGCGCGGCGCCAAGCGCAAGGGGGTGCGCTACTTCGGGCCGTACTCACACGCCTGGGCGATCCGCGAGACGCTCGACCTGCTGCTGCGCGTCTTCCCGGCCCGCACCTGCTCCGCCGGGGTGTTCAAGCGGGCCGGCCAGGTCGGTCGCCCGTGCCTGCTCGGATACATCGGCAAGTGCTCGGCCCCCTGCGTCGGCAGCGTCTCCGCCGAGCGGCATCGCGAGATCGTCGACGACTTCTGCGACTTCATGGCCGGGCGCACCGACACCATGGTCCGCAAGCTGGAACGCGAGATGACCGAGGCCAGCGAGCAGTTGGAGTTCGAGCGGGCGGCCCGGCTGCGCGACGACGTCGCCGCGCTGCGCCGGGCGATGGAGAAGCAGACAGTGGTGCTCGGCGACGGCACCGACGCCGACGTGGTGTCCTTCGCCGACGACCCGCTCGAAGCCGCGGTCCAGGTCTTCCACGTTCGCGGCGGCCGGGTACGCGGCCAGCGCGGCTGGGTGGTGGAGAAGACCGAGGAGTTGACCAAGGGCGACCTGGTCCACCACTTCTGCACCCAGGTCTACGGCGGCGAACACGGCGAGGCCGACGTGCCACGGGAGCTGCTGGTACCCGAGCTGCCCGCCGACGCCGAGGCCCTGGCCGACTGGCTCTCCACCCACCGCGGCGCCCGGGTGACGCTGCGGGTGCCGCAGCGCGGCGACAAGCGGGCCCTGATGGAGACGGTGGAGCGCAACGCCAAGGACGCCCTGGCCCGGCACAAGCTCAAGCGGGCCGGTGATCTGACCACCCGCAGCAAGGCCCTCGACGAGATCACCGAGGCACTCGGTCTGCGGACGGCGCCGCTGCGCATCGAGTGCTTCGACATCTCGCAGATCCAGGGCACCGACGTGGTGGCGAGCATGGTCGTCTTCGAGGACGGGCTGCCCCGCAAGAGCGAGTACCGCCGCTTCATCATCCGTGGTGCCACCGACGACCTCTCGGCGATGTCCGAGGTGCTGCGTCGCCGCTTCGCCCGCTACCTCGACGCCCGCGCCGAGACCGGTGAGGCGGGCGTCGAGTCCGCCGCCGTTGACCGCGCCGCCGCCGACCTCGCCGCCGTGGGCCGCGTCCCCGGGGACACCGCCGCCATTGACTCGGCCGCCGTGGACCGCATCCCCGCTGACGCCGTCGCCGGAACCGACGTTTCCGGCACCACGCCGGCCGTCGTCAACGCGGACGACGGTGACGCAGGCGTCGTCGACGGCAGCGACGAGCCGCGGATCGGGGCGCTTGTCGACCCGACCACCGGTCGGCCGCGCAGGTTCGCGTACCCGCCGCAGCTGGTGGTGGTCGACGGCGGAGCGCCGCAGGTGGCCGCCGCCGCGCAGGCCCTCGCCGAGCTGGGCATCGACGACGTGGCGCTGTGCGGGTTGGCCAAGCGGCTGGAGGAGGTCTGGCTGCCCGACGACGACTTCCCGGTCATCCTGCCGCGCGCCTCCGAGGGGCTCTACCTGCTGCAACGGGTACGCGACGAGGCGCACCGCTTCGCCATCACCTTCCACCGGCAGCGCCGCTCCAAGCGGATGACCACCTCGGCGTTGGACAACGTCCCCGGCCTGGGCGAGGTACGCCGCAAGGCGCTGCTGCGTCACTTCGGCTCGCTGAAACGCCTCTCGGCCGCCACCGTCGAGGAGATCACCGAGGTCCCCGGCGTCGGCCGGCGTACCGCCGAGGCCATCCTCACCGCCCTCCACACCCCCACCCCCACCCCCACCCCCACCCCCACCCCCACCCACGAACCTCCCGCGAGCTGACAACTTCGGCGATGTTGCGGTCTCCACGGCGCCTGAGAGAGCAACATCCCCGAAGTTGCGCAGATCGTGATGGGAGTGGATGGCACCTCAGGCGGGGGCGGCGAGCACTCCGAGGAGCTGCTCGCCGTACTTGGCCAGCTTGTTGTCGCCGACGCCGCTGATCCGGGACAGCTCGGCCAGCGACGACGGCGCGTCGGCGGCGATCTGGCGCAGCGTCGCGTCGTGGAAGATGACGTACGCGGGTACGCCCTGCTCCTTCGCGGTGGCCGCCCGCCAGGCCCGCAGCCGTTCGAACGTGCCGGCCGCCTCCGCCGGCAGCTCGGCGACCACGGTGGCCGCGCCCCGGGGCTTGGCCGCCTTCGTCGGGCGTGCCGCCTCGCGGCGCAGCATCACGGTGCGCCGCCGGCCGAGCACCTCGGCGCTGGCGTCGGTGAGCGTCAGGGTGCCGTAGTCGCCCTCGACGGTGAGCAGTCCCTCGGCGAGCAGTTGTCGAACCACGCCGCGCCACTCCGCCTCGCTCAGCTCCCCGCCGATGCCGAACACGGTGAGCGAGTCGTGCCGATGCTGGGTGATCTTGTCGGTGCTGCGACCCAGCAGGATGTCGATGCAGTGCCCGGCGCCGAATCGCTGGTTGCGCTCCCGGTCCAGCCGGAAGACGGTGGAGAGCAGTTTCTGCGCGGCCACCGTGCCGTCCCAGGACTCGGGCGGCTCCAGACAGGTGTCGCAGTTGCCGCAGCCGCCGGTGGCCGGCTCACCGAAGTACTCCAACAACTGCGCCCGGCGGCAGCGGACCGTCTCGCAGAGCGCCAGCATCGCGTCGAGATGGGCGGCGAGGTTGCGCCGGTGCGCCAGGTCACCCTCGGAGGTGTCGATCATCTTCCGCTGCTGGACCACGTCCTGAAGCCCGTACGCCAGCCAGGCGGTCGACGGTAACCCGTCGCGGCCGGCGCGGCCGGTCTCCTGGTAGTAGCCCTCGACCGACTTCGGTAGGTCGAGATGGGCGACGAACCGCACGTCAGGCTTGTCGATGCCCATCCCGAAGGCGATCGTCGCCACCATCACCACGCCGTCGGCGCGCAGGAAACGCTGCTGGTTGGCGGCGCGGGTGCCCGCGTCCAGACCGGCGTGGTAGGGCAGGGCGTCGATGCCGTTGGCGACCAGGAAGTCGGCGGTCTTCTCCACCGAGGCGCGGGACAGGCAGTAGATGATGCCCGCCTCGCCGGGATGTTCGTCGCGCAGCAGGGCGAGCAGCTGCTTGCGCGCCTCCCGCTTCGGCACGATCCGGTACTGGATGTTGGGCCGGTCGAAGCTGGCCACGAAGTGTCGTGCCTCGGTGAGGCTGAGGCGGGTGGCGATCTCGGTTCGGGTGGCGCTGGTCGCGGTGGCGGTCAGCGCGATGCGGGGTACGCCCGGCCAGCGTTCGTGCAGCATGGACAGGTTGAGGTAGTCGGGCCGGAAGTCGTGGCCCCACTGCGACACGCAGTGCGCCTCATCGATGGCGAACAGGCTGATCCGACCCCGGTCCAGCAGGCTCAGGGTGGCCCGGCTGGCCAGCGCCTCCGGCGCGAGGTAGAGCAGGTCGATCTCGCCGGCCACGAACTCCGCCTCGACCAGCCGGCGGGTGTCCAGATCGAGGGTGGAGTTGAGGAAACCGGCCCGTACCCCGACCGCGGTGAGCGCGTCGACCTGGTCCTGCATCAGCGCGATCAGCGGCGAGACCACCACCGCGACGCCGTCGCGCACCAGCGCGGGAATCTGGTAGCACAACGACTTGCCGCCGCCGGTGGGCATCAGCACCAGCGCGTCGCCGCCGGCAACCACGTGGTCGATGACCTCCCGCTGGAAGCCCCGGAAAGCGTCGTACCCGAACACCCGCCGCAGCACCTCGAGCGTCGCGGTCACCTTCTCGCCGGTGGGCGCGTCGGAGGCGGCCAGATCGGTGACGCTCACGTCGGCGGGGGAGACCATCCGAGGATTCTACGAGCGGCTGTCTTCGGCGCTGCATCTGTGGCAGTTCCGGCGCGGTCGCCTCGGCGTGTCGACGACCTACGGTGCCACGGTGCGAGCCGAGCGGGTCACGGGGTCTGCGGGACGGGGACGCGCTTGGCCCAGCGCACGTCACCGTCGGGGTCGACGTGGCAGAACGCCACCGCCAGACGCGACGGGTCGGTCAACGGCAGGGCGCCGGGCACCATTCGGAAGACGGCGACCAGGCTGCCGGTGGCGGTCGCGCGGGTGCCCACCGCGCCGACGTTGTCCGGGGTGGTGAACGTGCCCTCGGGGTCCTCGCGGGTGGCGGTGTCGGCGAGCCAGGCATACCGCTCGGCGAGCACGTCGTACGCTCCGGCCCAGTTGGAACCGGTGTCGCCGTCGCGGTCCCAGCCGGCGTACGGCTGCACCACCCGGGCGGGTTCCACCCGGCCGTCGAGCAGGATGACCTGGTAGTGGCCCTGGTGGTGCGGCCCGGACCAGCGCAGCCGCAGCACCACGGACTGCCGGTCCGGGTCGCCGATGACGTTGTCCACCGGCTCCGGCCAGCCCAGCGCGACGACCGCGTCCGTCACCCCGTCCGGCTCCGGCAGCACGGCCTCGACGGTCACCGTCACCTGGTCGCCGCCCCGTGCCCACTCGCGTTCCCGGTCGACGTAGCGGTCCACCGTGGCCAGCACGGCGATGGTGACCGACACCAGGGCAACCACCCAGCGCAGCCGCGCCCCGTGCCTGCCCATGGCAGGAGGATAGCCGTGTCGCGCGTCGCGCGCCGTCAGTCAGCCGACACGACGGGTGCGCGCCTCCGACGGCCCTTCGACGCGGCGGCGGTGCGTCCACCGGCACCGGACACCGGCGAGCTAGAGTCGCTGCTTGACCATGCCCGGCCGGATCGGTCGGGGCAGCACGGTTGGAGGGGCAGACGGGTGGGCGAGGCGCACACGACCGGTCACCGTACGGGCGTACCCGGTGAGCAGACCGCGGTGCCCGCCGCCGAGACGGACACCACGCTGGTCGTGGTCACCGGGCTGTCCGGCGGTGGACGCAGCACGGTGGCCCGGGCACTGGAGAACGTGGGCTTCTACGTCGTCGACAACCTGCCGCAGGCGCTGCTGCTGGACATGGCCGAGCTGGCCGTGAAGGCGGGTGGGGCGGCCCGGCGTACCGCGATGGTGCTGGACGTGCGTTCCCGGGCCTTCTCCACCGATCTGGCCGAAGCGATCCGGGAGCTGAAGGAGCGTGGCTACGCCCCCCGGGTGGTATTCGTCGATGCCGACGACGAGGTGCTGATCCGCCGGTTCGAGAGCGTGCGGCGCTCGCATCCGTTGCAGGGCGACGGCCGGCTCGCCGACGGCATCGCCGTCGAGCGGGGGCTGCTGGAGGAGGCCCGCGACCAGGCCGACGTCATCATCGACACCAGCCACCTGAACGTGAACCAGCTGCGCCGTCGGGTCGAGGAGCTGTTCGGCGGGGAGGACGCCCGCCGGTTGCGGCTGACGGTGATCTCCTTCGGCTTCAAGTACGGCCTGCCGCCGGACGCCGACTTCGTGATGGACGCCCGGTTCCTGCCCAACCCGTACTGGGTGCCCGAGTTGCGTGAGCACACCGGGCGCGAGGAGGCGGTCAGCGCGTACGTGCTGGGGCAGGAGGGCGCGGACGCCTTCGTCGACGGGTACGCGGATCTGGTGAACGCCACCACGCCCGGCTTCGAGCGCGAGGGCAAGCGGTACCTGACCGTGGCGGTCGGTTGCACCGGCGGCAAGCACCGCAGCGTGGCGATAGCCGAGGAGCTGGCGGCCCGGCTGCGCCGCGCCGGGCTGGCCGCCAACGCCCAGCACCGCGACCTGGGGCGGGAATGACGATCCGGGTGGTGGCGTTCGGCGGCGGGCACGGCCTGTCCGCCTCGCTGCGGGCGTTGCGGCGCTGCGCGCCGGAGCTGGATCTGGACATCACGGCGGTGGTGACCGTCGGCGACGACGGCGGCTCCAGCGGCCGGCTGCGCGCCGAACGGGGCGGACTGCCCCCCGGTGACCTGCGACAGGCACTGGTGGCCTTGGCCGGGGACCACCCCGCCACCCGGCGCAGCGCGGGGCTGTTCCAGCACCGCTTCGCGGAGCTGACGGCAGGCGGCCGGGTCGACGGGTTGGCCGGGCACGCGGTGGGCAACCTGGTGCTCTGCGGGCTGATGGAGCTGCTCGGCGATTCGGTGGCCGCCCTGGAGCACGCGGGGGCGATGCTCGGCTCGGTCGGCCGGGTGCTGCCGATGTCCCGTCAGCCGGTCGACATCGAGGCCCGGGTCCGCGGGGCCGACCCGGCACGCCACGACGAGGTGAGCACCGTACGCGGACAGCACCAGGTCGCGGTCACCACGGGCCGGGTCGAGTCGCTGCGGCTCACCCCGCAGGCGCCGGCGGCGTGTGTCGAGGCGGTCGCCGCGATCGGCGCCGCCGACTGGCTGATCTTCGGGCCGGGCAGCTGGTACACCAGCGTGCTGCCGCATTTGCTGGTGCCGCAGCTGGCCGCGGCGATCCTGGCCAGCCCGGCTCGGCGGCTGGTCACCCTCAACCTCGCCGCCGAGAAGGAGACCCTCGGTCTCTCCGTCGCCGATCACCTGGCGGCGCTGCGCTGGTACCTGCCGGAGCTGACGGTCGACTTCGTGCTCGCCGACGCGAAGGCGGTCGGTGACCCCGAACCGGTCCACGGTGCGGCAGAATCCCTGGGAGCCCGGCTGGTCCTCGCTCCCGTCGCGGTCGACGACGGCACGCCCCGTCATGATCCGGCTGCTCTGGGCGCCGCCCTGGTGCCTGTACTGGGCGCCGATCGTTAGACACGTACGTAATCTCCGGCGACACGCCGGAACCGGTCCGTGAGGGGACGCACAATGGCGATGACGGCTGCGGTCAAGGACGAGCTGAGTCGGGTCGACGTGCCCAAGCCCTGCTGCCGGCGGGCGGAGATGGCGGCGCTGCTGCGGTTCGCCGGTGGCCTGCACATCGTGTCGGGGCGGGTGGTGGTGGAGGCCGAGCTCGACACCGGCGCGGTGGCCCGGCGGCTGCGGCGCGAGATCGCCGAGGTCTACGGCTACCCGAGCGAGATCCACGTGCTCGCCTCCGGTGGCCTGCGCAAGGGCAGCCATTTCATCGTCCGCGTCGTCAAGGACGGTGAGGCCCTGGCCCGGCAGACCGGGCTGCTCGACGTGCGCGGCCGGCCGGTGCGGGGGCTACCGCCGCACGTCGTCGCCGCCAGCGTCTGCTGCGCGGTGTCCGCCTGGCGGGGCGCGTTCATGGCGCACGGCTCGTTGACCGAGCCGGGTCGCTCCAGCGCCCTGGAGATCACCTGTCCCGGACCGGAGTCGGCGTTGGCGCTTGTCGGTGCGGCCCGGCGGCTGGGCATCACCGCCAAGAACCGTGAGGTGCGCGGCGTCGACCGGGTGGTGGTGAAGGACGGCGACGCGATCGCCGCGCTGCTCACCCGGATCGGTGCCCACTCCAGCGTGCTGGCCTGGGAGGAGCGCCGGGTCCGGCGCGAGGTGCGGGCGACGGCCAACCGGCTGGCGAACTTCGACGACGCCAACCTGCGGCGTTCGGCCCGAGCGGCGGTCGCCGCCGCGGCCCGGGTGACCCGGGCGTTGGAGATCCTCGCCGACGATGCGCCGGAGCACCTGACCTCGGCCGGCCGGCTGCGCCTGGAGCACCGGCAGGCGTCCCTGGAGGAGTTGGGCGCGCTGGCCGACCCGCCACTGACCAAGGACGCCATCGCCGGGCGGATCCGTCGGCTGTTGGCGCTGGCCGACAAGCGGGCCCGCGACCTCGGCATCCCGGATACCGAAGCGGCCGTCACGCCCGACATGCTCGTGGTCTGATAGGACGGCGGGGCGACCACCCGGCGCAGCGTGGCTCGGCGCGCTCGGATAGGGTCGCTGCGTACGGCAAGGGGGCCGGCACCGGCGCTCCCGCCGTACCCACCGCCTCGACGGCGGTCCGGTCCCCTGGACCGCGGCGGGGTGGCCGGGATGAACCGTCAACGGCCGGCTCCAACGGTCGGCGCACACCTTTTCGCCGGCCGAGGGTCTCCACGCCGGCGGACCAGAACGCGAGGAGATGGGACCTGTGACCATCCGGGTTGGCATCAACGGCTTCGGCCGGATCGGCCGTAACTTCTTCCGGGCAGTGCTGGCGTCCGGCGCTGACGTCGAGGTCGTGGCCGTCAACGACCTGACCGACAACGCGACGCTCGCCCACCTGCTCAAGTACGACAGCATCCTGGGCCGCCTCCCGCAGGAGGTCAAGGCCACCGCCGACGAGATCACCGTCGGTGGCAAGTCCATCAAGGCGTACGCCGAGAAGGACCCGGCGGCGCTGCCGTGGGGCGACGTCGGCGCGGACGTGGTCATCGAGTCGACCGGCTTCTTCACCGACGCCACCAAGGCCAAGGCGCACATCGACGGCGGGGCCAAGAAGGTCATCATCTCCGCTCCGGCGAAGAACGAGGACGTCACGGTCGTGATGGGCGTCAACGACGGCCAGTACGACCCGGCCAGCCACAACATCATCTCGAACGCCTCCTGCACCACCAACTGCCTGGCGCCGATGGCGAAGGTGCTGCACGACACGTTCGGCATCCAGCAGGGTCTGATGACCACGATCCACGCGTACACCCAGGACCAGAACCTGCAGGACGCGCCGCACAAGGACCTGCGTCGGGCCCGGGCCGCCGCGCTGAACATCGTGCCGACCTCGACCGGCGCGGCGAAGGCCATCGGCCTGGTGCTGCCGGACCTCAAGGGTAAGCTCGACGGGTACGCGCTGCGGGTGCCGATCCCGACCGGCTCCGCCACCGACCTCACCGTCACGGTCGGTCGGGAGACCTCGGTGGACGAGGTCAACGCCGCGCTGAAGGCCGCCGCCGAGGGCCCGCTGCGGGGGATCCTGACCTACAACGAGGACCCGATCGTCTCCGCCGACATCGTCACCGACCCGGCGTCGTGCATCTTCGACGCGCCGCTGACCAAGGTCATCGGCAACCAGGTCAAGGTCGTCGGCTGGTACGACAACGAGTGGGGCTACTCGAACCGCCTGGTCGACCTGGTGAAGCTGGTTGGTTCGTCGCTGTGAGCATCCGTAACCTCGACGATCTGCTCGCCGAGGGGGTTTCGGGTCGGCGCGTGCTGGTGCGCGCCGACCTGAACGTCCCGCTCGACAAGCAGACCGGTGCGATCACGGACGACGGCCGGATCCGGGCCGTGCTGCCGACCCTCGGCGCGCTGACCGAGGCCGGCGCCAAGGTGGTCGTCTGCTCCCACCTGGGCCGGCCGAAGGGCGCGCCGGATCCGCAGTTCAGCCTCGCCCCGGTCGCCGGGCGGCTCGGCGAGCTGCTCGGCACGCCGGTGCACGCCGCCACCGACACGGTCGGCGAGTCCGCCCGGGCGACGGTGACGGCGCTCGCCGACGGCGAGGTGGCGCTGCTGGAGAACCTCCGCTTCAACAAGGGTGAGACCAGCAAGGACGACGCCGAGCGGGCCGCCTTCGCCGACCAGCTCGCCGCGCTCGGTGACGTGTACGTCGACGACGCGTTCGGGGCGGTGCACCGCAAGCACGCGAGCGTCCACGACGTGCCCGCCCGGCTGCCGCACTTCGCCGGCCGGTTGGTGCTGCGCGAGGTGGAGGTGCTGTCGAAGCTCACCGGCGACCCCGAGCGGCCGTACGTGGTGGTGCTCGGCGGGTCGAAGGTCTCCGACAAGCTCGCCGTGATCGAGGCGCTGCTGCCCAAGGTCGACCGGCTGCTCATCGGTGGTGGCATGTGCTTCACCTTCCTCAAGGCCCAGGGCCACGAGGTCGGCTCATCCCTGCTGGAGGCGGAGATGGTGGAGACCTGCCGCAACCTGCTGGAGCGTTCCGAGGGCAAGATCATGCTCCCGGTCGACGTGGTGGCCGCCGACGCGTTCGCCCCGGACGCGGCGCACGACACCGTGCCGGCCGAGGGCATCCCCAGCAAGCGGGTGGGGTTGGACGTCGGCCCGAAGACGGTGGCGGGCTTCGCCGCCGCGCTCAAGGGTGCCCGGACGATCTTCTGGAACGGCCCGATGGGCGTGTTCGAGATGCCCGCGTTTGCGCACGGCACCCGTGGGGTGGCCGAGGCGATCGCCGGCTCGGACGCGTTCAGTGTGGTCGGTGGTGGTGACTCAGCCGCCGCGGTGCGGGCCCTGGGCCTGGACGAGAAGTCCTTCGGGCACATCTCCACCGGCGGTGGCGCGTCCCTGGAGTACCTGGAGGGCAAGACCCTCCCCGGCATCGCGGCTCTGGAGAACTGATGGCGAGCGCTCCCCGCCGGCCGCTGATGGCCGGCAACTGGAAGATGAACCTCAACCACCTCGAGGCCAACCTGCTGGTGCAGAAGCTGGCGGCCAGCCTCACCGAGAAGCAGCTGACCGAGGTGGAGACGGTGGTACTGCCGCCGTTCACCGACCTGCGCACGGTGCAGACCGTGGTGGAGGGCGACAAGCTGCTCGTCGGCTACGGCGGACAGGACCTGTCACCGCACGCCTCCGGCGCGTACACCGGAGAGATCTCCGGCGCGATGCTGGCCAAGCTCGGCTGCACGTACGTGGCGGTCGGGCACTCCGAGCGGCGGCAGTACCACCGTGAGGACGACGCGTTGGTGGGCGCCAAGGTGCGGGCGGCGCTGACCCACGGGCTCACCCCGATCATCTGCGTAGGGGAGGGGCTGGACGTCCGGGAGCAGGGAACCCACGTGGCGCACTGCACCGATCAGCTCGACGCGGCGCTCAAGGGGCTCAACCCGGAGCAGATCCTCCGCGTGGTGGTCGCGTACGAGCCGGTCTGGGCGATCGGCACCGGCAAGACCGCCACCCCGGAGGACGCCCAGGAGGTGTGCGGCGCGCTGCGGGCACGGCTGGCCGACACCGTGGACCAGGCCACCGCCGACGGCGTGCGGATCCTCTACGGCGGCTCGGTCAAGTCGTCGAACGTCGCCTCGATCATGGCTCAGCCGGACGTGGACGGCGCCCTGGTGGGCGGCGCCAGCCTGGACGCCGAGGAGTTCGCGAAGATCTGCCGGTTCCCGGAGCACATCACCGGCTGATCGCTCGCTATCCTTGACTCCGCCCGTCCGCCGGTCGGTGCCGCCGTGCCCGAACTGTCCGGGCGAGGATCGTAACGAGAGGACTGACCCCCGCCATGCCGATCTGGTTCGCCTACACGTTGATCGTGTTGCTGGTCATCACGAGCGTCCTGCTCGTCCTACTCATCCTGCTGCACCGCGGTAAGGGCGGTGGGATGTCCAGCATGTTCGGCGGTGGTGTCAGCTCCAGCCTGGCCGGATCGTCAGTGGCCGAGAAAAACCTGGACCGCTACACCGTCCTGGTGGGCATCGTCTGGTTCGCCTGCATCATCGGGATCGGTCTCTGGCTCCGGCTTGAGGTGGGTACGGGCGTCTGATTCGACCCCCCGAGGCGTACAATCTGCGCGCGGTCCGTCACCGACGGGCCGCGCGCAGTCCGTTTCACCCGCTGCACCGCGTCGCCCGCCGTCCACCCCCACGACGGCGGTCCCCCTCCGACGACAGGAGTCAGCGCCGTGCCGAACGGCCACGTCATCCGGGGCGCCCGCGTCGGGTCCGCGCCCCCGCGTCCCCCTGAACGCCACCAGCCGGTCCCGTGCCGGTCGGTCAGCTACTGGTGCCGCAACGGGCACCGCACGGACATCCGGATCGTCGCCGACGTGGCGGCACCGACCGTCTGGGACTGCCCGCGTTGTGGGCTGCCCGCCGGGCAGGACGCCCAGGACCCGCCGGGCCGGACCCGGGCCGAGCCGTACAAGACCCATCTGGCGTACGTGAAGGAACGGCGTACCGAGGCTGAGGGGGAGGCGATCCTCGCCGAGGCCCTCGCCGCGTTACGCCGGCGCCGCGGCAGCCGAAGCTAGGGGCGGTCGCCGCCGTCTTCCTCAGCGCAGGCTGCGGAAGCGGGCCGGCAGGTCGGCCGCCGCGGCCCGGTCCAGCAGCCAGAGGGTACGCCCGGTGCCCTGCACGCCGGCCGCCGGCACCTGCACCGGGCCGGCACCGGCCAGCGCCATGCCGACCGCGTGGGCCTTGTCACCGCCGCCGGCCACGAGCCACACCTCCTCGGCGGTGTTGATCGTCGGAAGGGTGAGGGTGATGCGTACCGGCGGTGGCTTCGGGCTGCCCCGCACCGCGCTGACCGGTCGGCTGTCGTAGTGCACCGGGTGCTCCGGGAAGACCGAGGCGACGTGCCCGTCCTCGCCGACGCCGAGCATCAGCACGTCGAAGTGGGGCAGCACGGCGGTGCCGGGCCGGGCCGACCGGGCGAGTTCGGCGGCGTACCGGGCGGCGGCTTCCTCCGGGTCGGCACCCTCGTCCGAGGCCGGCATGGCGTGGATCCGGGCCGGGTCCACCGGCAGCGCGTCGAGCAGCGCCGCGCGGGCCTGGGTCTCGTTGCGTTCCGGGTCGCCGGCGGGCAGGAACCGCTCGTCGCCCCACCAGAAGTCGACCCGGGACCAGTCGACCGCGTCCCGGGCGGGCAGTGCGCCCACCGCCCGGTAGACCGCCGCGGCGATCCGACCGCCGGTGAGTACCACCGACGCCTGGCCGCGTTCGGCCTGGGCGTCGAGCAGTCGTACCACCAGTCGGGCCGCGACCGCCTGCGCCAGCAGGTCGGCGTTGGCGTGGACGGCGACACTCGCCTCACTCATGGTGTCCTTCCGCGACCGCGTAACGGTCGGTGTCGTGGTACCGGAGGGGTGGGAGGGTCAGGAGCCGGTGTTCGTCGTGGCGTGCGCGGTGACGCCGGCCTCGGCCCGCTGGGCGGTGGCCGGATCCTTCCACACGTGCACCCGCTGGCTGGGCCGTCGATCCAGGTTGCTGATCCCGGCGAACGCGCCCAACGCCTCCGCGTACACCTGGTCGGTGCCGAGCCGACGCAGTTCCTCGGCCAGTTCGTCGCCGAGCGGCCGGCGCACCAGCGGCAGGATACGGTCCTCCTGGCCGGCACGCCGGAACGTGGCCACGCTGTCTTCGCGGGTCAGCGTCAACTCGTCACCGTTGGCGCAGCGCAGCTGGACCTCCCGCATCCGGGGAAACTCCCGGGTGCGATCCCAGCGCGGCTTGATACCGAGCCGGCTACGCAGCCAGCCCCGCATCAGCGCGGCAGTCGGGTCGGTCGGCGGTGCGACCACCACCGCCTCGGTCAGCTGCGCGTCCGTGGTGTCGAAGGCGCCGGCCACCAGGGTGCGCCACGGCGTGATCCTGGTCCAGGCGAGGTCGGTGTCGCCCGAGACGTAGTCGCGGGCCCGCTGCCGCAGCGCCGCGATCGGGTCGGCGGCCTGCGCGGAGTCGGTGATGCGCCGGTCCGCGACCACACCGAGGTAGTCGGTGGCGATCTCCTCCGGCGGCTCACCGTGCCACCAGGTGACCACCGGCACGTCCGGCACCAGCAGCGGCATCACCACGGACTCGGCGTGCAGCGCCAGACGCCCGTACATCCGCATCACCACGGCCTCGCAGGGGCCGAGCCGGCCGCCGACCACGATCTCCGCGTCGAGCCGGTTGCGGTCCCGGTCCACGTCGGAGCGGACCACCACCAGCAGCCGGCACGGGTGCGCGGCGGCGGCGATGGTGGCCGCCGCCTCCGCCTCACGAACCCGCTTCTCGTCGACCACCACGATCAGGGTCAACGCCATGCCACTGGCCACCCCGCCGGCGCTGCGCCGTTCCGCGGCGAGCGCCTTGACCACCTCGTTACCGGTGGTGTCCCACAGTCCGATCACCGCAGCCTCCTGCTTCGCTCGCCTCGCGTCGCCTCGCTCCGCTCACCGGCGGCGCAAGCCGCGGCGCTGCTGAGCCCGATGATTCGCTCGCTCACGCCCGCCGCCAGGCCCGGCCCTCGCGGGCCAGCATCTCGTCGGCGGCCCGAGGGCCCCACTCGCCGGACCGGTAGGGCTCGGGCTTCGTGCCCTCCCAGGCGTGCTCCAGCGGGTCCACCACGGCCCAGCTCTGCTCGACCTCGGCGGCGTCGGGGAACAGCGTCCGGTCGCCGATCAGCACGTCCAGCACCAGCCGCTCGTACGCCTCCGGGCTGGACTCGGTGAACGCCTCGCCGTACTGGAAGTCCATCGCGATGTCGCGGACCTCCATTGTGGTGCCGGGTACCTTCGAACCGAACTTGAGCACCACGCCCTCGTCCGGCTGGACCCGGATCACCAGCTGGTTGTTGCCGAGCATCTCCATGTCGGCAGCGGTGAACGGCAGGTGCGGCGCCTGCTTGAACATCACCGCGACCTCGGTGACCCGCCGCGGCAGCCGCTTGCCGGCCCGGATGTAGAACGGCACCTCCGCCCACCGGCGGTTCTGGATGCCGAGCCGCACCGCCACGTACGTCTCGGTGGTCGACGTCGACGGGACGCCGTCCTCCTCCAGGTAGCCTCTGGCCCGCTGCCCGCCGACCCAGCCGGGCAGGTACTGACCGCGTACCGTGCCGTCGCCGACGTCCTTCGGCAGCGTGATGGCCTTGAGCACCTTGAGCTTCTCGGCCCGGATCTCGTCGGCATCGAAGCTAGTCGGTTCCTCCATCGCCACCAGGGCGAGCAGTTGCAGCAGGTGGTTCTGCAACACGTCGCGGGCGGTGCCGACCGAGTCGTAGAAGCCGGCCCGGCTGCCGATCCCGACATCCTCGGCCATGGTGATCTGCACCGAGTCGACGTACTGCGAGTTCCACAGCGGCTCGAAGAGGCTGTTGGCGAAGCGCAGCGCGAGGATGTTCTGGACCGTCTCCTTGCCCAGGTAGTGGTCGATGCGGAAGACGTCCTGCCGGGTGAAGACGTCGTCGACCAGGTCGTTGAGCGCCTTGGCCGAGGGCAGGTCGTTGCCGAACGGCTTCTCCACCACCACCCGGCGCCAGCCGCCGCACTTCTCGTTGTCGGCCATGCTGGTGCGGGCCAGCTGTTTGAGCACCACCGGGAACGCCGCCGGCGGGATGGAGAAGTAGAAGGCGACGTTGCCGTGGATGCCGTGGCTGTCGCGCAGACCGTCCAGGCAGCGCGCGAGATTGTCGAAGGCGGTGTCGTCGTCGAACGACCCACCGACGAACTTGATGTTTTGTTCGAGTCGCGACCACACCTCCTCCCGCCACGGTGTCCGGGAGTGGGCCCTGGCCGCCTCCCGGGCCACCACAGCGAAGTCGCCGTCGCCCCAGTCCCGCCGGGCGAACCCGACGATCACGAAGCCGGGCGGTAGCAGCCCCCGGTTGGCCAGGTCGTAGACCGCAGGTAGCAGTTTTTTCTGGGCCAGGTCGCCGGTCACCCCGAAGATCACCAGAGCGCACGGCTCCGGGATCCGAGGGAGTCGCCGGTCCTGCGGGTCGCGCAGCGGGTTCACGCCGCCTCCTCGCTCCGCTCGTCCACGTCGTTCATCGTCATGCCCGTAACGAACCCATCACGCCGGACGGCCGGGCCGGGTCCGCCGACCGCCCGGTCGGATGCCGGCACGGCAGTGGATGGTCCCGACCGGCCGGCGACGCCGCCCGGTCGCGGTGACCCCGCACAGGGGTACGGGTTTCGGGCACCGGTAGATCGACGTCGACCGTACCGGTTGTCTGAAGACAGCTATCCACCTGTGAGCCACTCGGGTACCACCGCCGACTCACGCCGCCACCCGGTGCGGGTGGCGGCGTGAGTACTGCCGGACGACAACGTCACGCATTGCCCCCGGCGCGTGCGGCGGCGTCGGCGTTGCCACGGGCGGCGTCGCTGGGGTTGCTGCTGCCCTGATCGGCGGCGGCCAGTGACTTCTGGACGCCGCCGAGCAGTTCCTGCCAGCTCGCCTCGAACTTCTCCACGCCCTCCCGCTCCAGCGTGGTGATCACGTCGGCCAGGTCCACGCCCACCGACTCCAGGGTGGCGAAGACGCCCCGGGCGTCGTCGTACGCGCCGGTGATCGTGTCCGGGTGGGTTTCGCCGTGCTCGGCGTACGCGTGGATGACCGACTCCGGCATGGTGTTCACCGTGCCGGGCGCGATCAGCTCCTCGACGTAGATGACGTCCCGGTAGTCCGGGTTCTTGGTCGAGGTGGAGGCCCACAGTGGACGCTGCGGATGGGCGCCGGCATCGGCCAGCGCCCGCCACCGGTCGGTGGCGAAGACCTCGCTGTAGCGCTCGTACGCCAATCGGGCGTTCGCCACCGCCGCCTTGCCGCGTAGCGCCCTGGCCTCGGTGGAGCCGATCTTCTCCAACCGGGCGTCGACCTCGCTGTCGACCCGGGACACGAAGAACGAGGCCACCGAGCCGATCGTGCTCAGGTCGTGGCCGTTGGCCTTCGCCTGCTCCAGCCCGGCCAGGAACGCCTCCATCACCTGGGAGTAGCGGTCCAGGCCGAAGATGAGCGTGACGTTGACGCTGATGCCGTCGGCCAGCGCCGCGGTGATCGCCGGCAGGCCGGCCTCGGTCGCCGGGATCTTGATGAACAGGTTCGGCCGGTCGACCAGCCACCACAACGCCCGGGCCTCGGCCACGGTGCGCTGCGAGTCGTGGGCCAGGCGCGGATCGACCTCGATGGAGACCCGACCGTCGACACCCCCGCTGGAGTCGTACGACGGGCGCATCACGTCGCAGGCCCACCGCACGTCGTACGTGGTGAGCATGCGGACGGCCTCTTCCACGTCGACGCCCCGGGAGGCCAGGTCGCGCAGCTGCCAGTCGTACTCGTCGGCGTCGCTCAACGCCTTGGCGAAGATCGTCGGGTTGGTGGTGACCCCGGCCACGTGCTTGTCCCGGCGCAGCTGGTCCAGCCCGCCGGAGTTCAGTCGTACCCGGGAAAGATCATCGAGCCAGACCGCCACTCCCGCGGCGGTCAGTTCGCCCAGCCTGTCGGTCGTCATGTGCGCCAACGCCTCCCTCAGTTGCCGGTCGTGAAACCGGTGATGTCGCCGACCCGGGTCTGCGCCGCGTGCGCGGCGGCGACGATCCGGTCCGGGGTGAAGCCGAACTGCTCGAAGAGCACGGAGTGCGGGGCACTCGCGCCGTAGTGCTCCAGGCTGACGCTCTCGCCGCAGTCGCCGACGATGCCGCGCCAGGACATCGCGATGCCCGCCTCCACGCTCACCCGAACCTTTACCCCACGCGGCAGCACCGACTCCCGGTATGCCTCGTCCTGCTCGAAGAACCACTCCTGGCAGGGCATCGACACGACCCGGGTGGGGGTGCCGTCGGCCTCCAGCCGCTCCCGGGCGGTGAGGCAGAGCTGCACCTCGGAGCCGGTACCGACGATGATCACTTCGGGCTTGCCGTTGGACGCCTCGGCCAGCACGTAGCCGCCCTTGGTGACGCCTTCCGCGCCGGCCAGCTGCGAGCGGTCCAGCGTCGGCAGCGGCTGCCGGCTCAGCGCCAACGCGGTCGGCCGGTCGGTGTGCTCCAGGGCCTGCCGCCAGGCCCAGGCCGTCTCGTTGGCGTCGGCCGGGCGGACCACGTCCAGGCCGGGAATGGCCCGCAGCGCGCTCAGCTGTTCCACCGGCTGGTGGGTCGGGCCGTCCTCGCCGAGGCCGATGGAGTCATGCGTCCAGACGTAGATCACCGGGAGCTTCATCAACGCGGCCAACCGGACGGAGGGCCGCATGTAGTCGCTGAACACCAGGAAGGTGCCGCCGTACGGGCGGGTGCCGCCGTGCAGGGCGATGCCGTTGAGGATCGCGCCCATGGCGTGCTCGCGAATGCCGAAGTGCAGCGTCCGGCCGTACTCGTGGCCGGGGAACGCCTTGGTGGCGTACTGACTGGGGACGAAGGAGGGCTCGCCCTTCATCGTGGTGTTGTTGCTCTCGGCCAGGTCGGCCGAGCCGCCCCACAGCTCGGGCAGCACCGGCGCGAGCGCCGCCAGCACCTTGCCGGAGGCGGCCCGGGTGGCGACGCCCTTGGCGTCGGCCGGGAACTCCGGCAGCGCGTCGGTCCACCCCTCGGGCAGGATTCGACCGGCCAGCCGGTCGAAGAACGCCCGGCGCTCCGGGTTGGCCTTGGCCCAGGCGTCGAAGGTGGTCGTCCACTTCCGCTGCTCGGCCTCCCCGCGGCTCAGGGCCGTCCGGGTGTGGGTCAGCACCTCCTCGGAGACCTCGAACGACACGGCCGGGTCGAAGCCGAGGACCTCCTTGGTGGCGGCCACCTCGTCGGCGCCCAGGGCGGAGCCGTGGATCTTGCCGGTGTTCTGCTTGTTCGGTGCCGGCCAGCCGATGATGGTGCGCAGGACGATGAACGACGGACGGCCGGTCTCGGCCTTGGCGGCCAGCAGTGCCTGGTACAACTCGTCGACGTTCTCGTGGTAGTCGCTCTTCTCGGCCTCGCCGCGCCGCCAGTCGACCTGCTGCACGTGCCAGCCGTACGCGGCGTAGCGGGCCGCCACGTCCTCGCTCAACGCGATCCGGGTGTCGTCCTCGATCGAGATCTCGTTGTCGTCGTAGATCACGCAGAGGTTGCCCAGCTGCTGGTGTGCGGCCAGGGCGCTGGCCTCGTGGCTGATGCCCTCCTCGATGTCGCCGTCCGAGGCGATGCACCAGATGTGGTGGTCGAAGACGGACTGGCCGGCCTCGGCCTCCGGGTCGAACAGGCCGCGTTCGCGCCGCGCCGCCATCGCCATCCCGACGGCGTTGCCCAGACCCTGCCCGAGCGGGCCGGTGGTGGTCTCCACGCCGGGGGTGTGCCCGTGCTCGGGGTGCCCGGGGGTGAGTGAACCCCACTGCCGCAGCGACCTGAGGTCGTCCAGGCTGAGCGGATAGCCGGCGAGGAAGAGCTGGATGTACAGCGTCAGGCTGGAGTGGCCGGCGGAGAGCACGAAGCGGTCCCGGCCGGGCCAGTTCGGGTCGGCGGGGTTGTGCCGCATCACCCGGTTGAACAGCAGGTAGGCCGCGGGAGCGAGGCTCATCGCGGTGCCCGGGTGGCCGTTGCCGGATTTCTCCACGGCATCCATGGCCAGGACGCGGACGGTGTCCACGGCACGGCGGTCAAGGTCGGACCAGTCAAGTGCGGGGTGCGCGGGTCGGTTGGCAGCCACGGTGGTTTGTGCTCCTCGGCGAGATGGGCGGAACCCTCACTAGTGACCCTATCGAGCGCGGCTAAACGTGCACCCGAGGATCTCAGCATGCTGTTCTGTACGTTTCGCCTCTACGGTGCGGTTCACCGCGCCGCCGGGTCGCCCGCCTGCCGCCGGGTGTGACGACTCGCACCGTTGCCGGGTCGCCCGGGCAGCCAAAACGACAACGCGTAGTGTGTGGTCGGTGCGTGGATCCCTGTCGGTCCCGCCGCCGTGACCTCCCCTCCCGACGCCGGAAGGTGGCAATCCGTGAGCATGATCACCGGGCGCCCCGTCAGCAACCCTGCCGGGCAGCCGCCGGTGCGTACGGCTGGGGAGACCCCAGCCCGCACCCGCGACCTGCGGGCGGTGGTGGCGGCGTACGTGACGCTGACCAAGCCGCGGATCGTGGAGTTACTGCTGGTCACCACGGTGCCCGCGATGATGCTCGCGCACGACGGGTTTCCGTCGCTGTGGCTGGTCGCGGTGGTGCTGGTCGGTGGCTCGTTCGCGGCGGGCGCGGCCAGCGTGTTCAACTGCTACATCGACCGGGACATCGACCAGTTGATGCGGCGGACGAAGCGACGGCCGCTGCCGGCGCACACCGTGACGCCCCGCAACGCGCTGGTCTTCGGCCTGGTGTTGGCGGTGGTCTCGGTCGTCTTGATGGCGGTCTTCACCAATCTGCTCGCCGCCGGGCTCACGCTGGCCGCGATCGTCTACTACGACCTCGTCTACACCCTGTGGCTCAAGCGCACGACGACGGCGAACACCTTCTGGGGCGGCGCCTGCGGTGCCGCGCCCGTGCTGATCGGCTGGGCGGCGGTGACCGGCTCGCTGTCGCCGGTGGCGTGGGCGCTGTTCGGGGTGGTCTTCTTCTGGCAGATGCCGCACTTCTACCCACTGGCCATGAAGTACAAGGACGACTACGCGCGGGCCGGCATCCCGATGCTCCCGGTGGTCGCCTCGGTCCGGCGGGTCAACGCCGAGATCGTGCTGTTCGCCTGGCTGACCGTGCTGACCTCGCTGGCCGTGTGGGCGTTGGGGCTGAGCGCGGTCTACGGCGTCCCGACGCTGGTGGTCGGCGCGATCTTCCTGGTCGAGGCACACCGCCTCGCGGGTCGGGCCCGTCGGGGCGAGCCGGCCAAGCCGATGCGGCTGTTCCACTGGTCTACGTCGTACCTGACCATCGTCTTCGCCGCCGCGGCCCTCGACGCGCTGCTCTGACGGCTGGCGCGCCGGGGGTCTCCCACCTGGCAGAGCCCGCTTGATGGCGTTTTGTGGCTTCGATTGACCCGTTTTGAGGCTGCTAATACGGGCGAAACGTCTTTGGTCTTCCTTAAACCCGCGGGTAATGGGTATCACAAAAGGTTGATGGTTCTCGCCCGTCCGGGTGCGTCTCTGCTTAGTCTTCACGTTATGGCAGATGGTTCCGATACGACGCTGACGGCCGGTGAGACCGCCTCCGGGAAGGCCCCCAACGGCTTGATCGCGGGCATTCGGTCGTTCACCGCCGAGCATGGCGGGGCGAAGGCGGTCATCGAGTATGTCGGCAAGCGCGGTGCCCGCATCGTCCTGGTGGGCTCCGACGGCGTGTGGGGCGACCAGTTCGCCGAGGACACGGTGACCGCCCGCGAGGCCTGCGCGCAGGCCGGGGTCGCCGTGGAGAACGCCTGGGAACGGGAACTGATGGACCAGATGCGCCCGAGCAACGACCTCTGGCGTTCGATGGCCCGCCGCACGATGGCCCGTTGAGATAACTGACCGATCACCACCAGCCGACCCGGGGGAAACCCCGGGTCGCTCTCGTTACCTGCGTGGACCTGGCCGACCGCCTAGCCGACGCCATCCTCACCCACCTGGCCCACCCCACCCTCGCGTCGTCCCGAGCCGAGGTCAGACGGGGGTCGGGGTCGGGCGGGAGGGGGTGGCGGGGGCGGGGTTAGGGAGTGGGGTTGGGGTTTCGGCGGGGTGGCGTTGGTGGGTTGACCAGAGCAGGGCGAGGGTGGCGAGCCAGACCAGGCAGGAGCCGAGCATGTGCAGGCCGACCAGCAGGGCCGGCAGGTTGGTGAAGTACTGCACGAAGCCGATCACCCCCTGCCCCAGCTCGACCAGGAGCAGGGTCAGCGCCGCCCGCACCGCCCGCGCCGGTGCGCCGACCGCGCGCAACGCCAGCCACAGACCCACGGTCAGGCCGACGAGCAGGAACACCAGGTCGGCGTGGACCTGGGAGATCGTCTGCGGGTCCAGGCCGTTGCGGACGGCGTCGGCGTCGCCCGCGTGCGGGCCGCTGCCGGTCACCGCCACCCCGACCAGGATGACCGCCGCGCTGGCCACCAGGGTGATCCAGGTCAGAGACCGCAGCGCCGGCGGCACCACCGGGACCTTACGGCCGTCCGGCTCGCTGACCCGACGCCACAGGGCGTACGCGACGAGCAGCAGCAGCATCGACACCACGAAGTGGATGCCCACGATCGAGGGATGCAGCTGGGTTCGGACGGTGATCCCGCCGATCACCGCCTGCGCCACGATGCCGAGCACGACGGCCAACGCCAGCGGCACCACACCGCGCCGCCGGGGCCGGTACGCCAGCGCGGCCAGCAGGGTCGCCCCCGCGATCAGCACCAGCACGAAGGTGAACAGCCGGTTGCCGAACTCGATCACCCCGTGCGAGCCCATCTCGGCGGTCACGGTGTACGACTCGTCGGTGCACCGTGGCCAGGTGGGGCAGCCCAGCCCGGACGCGGTCAATCGCACCGCCCCGCCGGTGACGACGATCGCGGCGTTCGCGACGACGTTGGCGAACGTCAGACGGCGCAGCAGGGTGCTGGGGACCAGGGGACGGTCGGGTCGCTTCACGAGGCAAATCCTACGCAACGTAGTTGTCGCCGATCGGGTGACTCCGTCTGTGCGGTGGTTCGGATCACCGGGGTCACGTTTGCGGGCCCTGGTCGAATTACGTAACGTGGGCGTTGTGAAAAAGGCGGCGCTCACCGGGCACCAGCCGACGACCGGTACGGTCGCCGGCCGGTCGATGCCCGGTGTCGACCTCACGCCTGCGCCGCCGGCTCCGGTCGGCACGCTCGCCAGTGAGCCGTCGACCCGGGACCGGGTAACCCTGCTGCTACTGGAACGCCGCGCCGTGACCGCCGCGCAGTTGGGCGACGCGCTCGGGCTCAGCCCGGCGGCGATCCGCCGGCACCTGGACGCGATGCTCACCGACGGTGACGTCGTGGCCCGTGAGCAGACCGTACGCGGCCACCGCGGGCGGGGCCGGCCGGCCAGGGTGTTCCTGCTCACTGACGCCGCCCGCAGCCGGTGCGGCACCCACCACTACGACAACATGGCCACCGCCGCGCTGCGCTGGATCGCTCGCGCCGGTGGCACGCAGGCGGTGGAGCGATTCGCCGCCGAGCAGGTGGCAGCCCTGGAGGCGCGCTGTCAGGCAGCCCTGGCCGACGCCAGCGACGATCCGATGGCCCGTGCCGCGGCTCTCGCCGCGGCGCTGACCGCCGAGGGATACGCTGCCAGTGCCTCCACGATCGCCTCCGGCGGCCAGCTTTGTCAGCACCACTGCCCGGTGGCGCACGTGGCTGCCGAGTTTCCCCAACTGTGCGAGGCCGAGACCACGGTGATCTCCCGCCTGGTCGGTACCCACGTGCAGCGCCTGGCCACCATCGCGCACGGCGACGGGGTGTGCACCACGCACATCCCAGGTCCGCCGCACGCCCAGTCCGGTAAGACCGTCACCACTGTGAGGACAGATAGATGACCGAGCAGATCGTCCAGCCCCTGACCCAGGAGGAGCAGCTCGCAGCCCTGGGCAACTACGAGTACGGCTGGGCCGACTCGGACGTCGCCGGGGCCTCGGCTCAGCGCGGCCTCACCGAGGCGGTGGTGCGGGACATCTCGGCCAAGAAGAACGAGCCAGCCTGGATGCTCGACCTGCGCCTGAAGGGCCTGCGGCTGTTCGAGCGCAAGCCGATGCCGGCCTGGGGCGCCGACCTCACCGGGATCGACTTCAACAACATCAAGTACTTCGTGCGCTCCACCGAGAAGCAGGCCACCAGCTGGGAGGACCTGCCCGAGGACATCAAGAACACCTACGACAGGCTGGGCATCCCGGAGGCGGAGAAGCAGCGCCTCGTCGCCGGTGTCGCCGCCCAGTACGAGTCCGAGGTGGTCTACCACAAGATCCGCGAGGACCTGGAGGAGCAGGGTGTCGTCTTCGTCGACACCGACACCGCCCTCAAGGAGCACGAGGACCTGTTCAAGGAATACTTCGGCACGGTGATCCCGGTCGGCGACAACAAGTTCGCCGCCCTGAACACCTCCGTGTGGTCCGGCGGCTCGTTCATTTACGTGCCGAAGGGCGTGCACGTGGAGATCCCGCTGCAGGCGTACTTCCGGATCAACACCGAGAACATGGGCCAGTTCGAGCGGACGCTGATCATCGTCGACGAGGGTGCCTACGTGCACTACGTCGAGGGCTGCACCGCGCCCATCTACTCCTCGGACTCGCTGCACAGCGCCGTGGTGGAGATCGTCGTGAAGAAGAACGCCCGGTGCCGTTACACGACCATCCAGAACTGGTCGAGCAACGTCTACAACCTGGTCACCAAGCGCGCCGTGTGTCACGAGGGCGCGACCATGGAGTGGATCGACGGCAACATCGGCTCCAAGGTCACCATGAAGTACCCGGCGGTCTACATGACCGGTGAGCACGCCAAGGGCGAGGTGCTCTCGGTGGCGATGGCCGGCGAGGGGCAGCACCAGGACGCCGGCGCCAAGATGGTGCACGCGGCACCGCACACCAGCAGCACCATCGTGTCGAAGTCGATCGCCCGGAGTGGCGGCCGGACCTCGTACCGGGGTCTGGTGCAGGTGCTGGAGGGCTCGCACGGCAGCGCCAGCACGGTCAAGTGCGACGCCCTGCTGGTCGACACCATCTCCCGCTCCGACACCTACCCGTACGTCGACATCCGTGAGGACGACGTGTCGATGGGGCACGAGGCGACCGTCTCCAAGGTCAGCGAGGACCAGCTCTTCTACCTGATGAGCCGGGGCATGAGCGAGGACGAGGCGATGGCGATGATCGTGCGCGGCTTCATCGAGCCGATCGCCAAGGAACTGCCCATGGAGTACGCCCTGGAGCTCAACCGCCTGATCGAGCTGCAGATGGAGGGCGCGGTCGGCTGACCCCGGCCGCCACCAGAGCACCGGACACCGTCGTCGTAGAGACAAGCAAGGACGAGATGACTACCCAGGCTTCCGCGCCGCCCAGCACCAAGTCGCAGGCGCTGCGCTCGTACGATGTCGCCGACTTCCCGGCCCTGACCGGCATGGAGGAGGAGTGGCGTTTCACCCCGCTCAAGCGGCTGCGCGGGCTGGTCGGTGACGATCCGACCGCCACCGGCGAGGTCCGGCACGAGTACGCCGACCTACCCGAGGGCGTGTCCGTGGAGCGGGTCGGTCACGACGACCCACGGGTCGGCAGCGTGCTCACCCCGATCGACCGGGTCAGCGCGCTGGCCTACGGCGGGGCCGGGCAGGCGCTGCTGGTGCGGGTGGCGCAGGATGCCGTCATCAGTGGTCCGGCCATCGTCCGGGCGGTCGGCGGGGGCGTCGAGGGCCTGGCGTTCGGGCACACGGTCGTCGAGGTGGGCCGGTTCGCCGAGGCGGTCCTGGTGCTGGAGCACGTCGGTTCGGCCACCCTCGCGGACAACGTCGAGGTGTCGGTGGGCGACGGGGCGAAGCTCACCCTGGTCACCGTCGCCGACTGGGCCGACGACGCGGTGCAGGCGCAGCACCTGAAGGTGCGGCTTGGCCGCGACGCGCGGGTGCTGCACGTCCAGGTCACCCTCGGCGGCGACCTGGTCCGGCAGTACACCTCCGTGGAGTACACCGACCGGGGCGGCGAGGCCGAGCTGTACGGCGTCTACTTCGCCGACTCCGGCCAGCACCAGGAGCACCGCCAACTGGTCGACCACACCGTGCCGGACTGCCGCAGCTACGTGGGCTACCGGGGCGCGTTGCAGGGGGAGAGCGCCCGTACCGTCTGGGTCGGTGACGTGCTGATCCGGGCCGAGGCGACCGGCACCGACACGTACGAGATCAACCGGAATCTGCTGCTCACCGACGGTGCCCGGGCCGACTCGGTGCCGAACCTGGAGATCGAGACCGGCGAGATCGGCGGTGCCGGCCACGCCAGCGCCACCGGCCGCTTCGACGACGAGCAGTTGTTCTACCTGATGGCCCGGGGCATCCCGGAGGCCGAGGCGCGCCGGCTGGTGGTGCGCGGCTTCTTCGCCGAGCTGCTGCACAAGATCCCGGTGGAGTCGCTGCGGGAGCGCCTGGGGGACGCTATCGAGGCGCGGCTGACCAAGGCGGGTGCCTGATGATCCGCATCTGCGCCGTCGAGGACGTGCCGAAGGGCACCGTGATCAGCGCCGACGTCGACGGCACCCAGATCGCGTTCGTGCACGGTGAGGACGACCAGTTCTACGCCGTGTACGACGAGTGCTCGCACGCGGCCGTGCCGCTCTCCGAGGGCGAGGTCGAGGGCTGCACGCTTGAGTGCTGGCTGCACGGCTCCCGTTTCGACCTGCGTACCGGCGAGCCCACCGGGCTGCCCGCCACCGAACCCGTACCCGTCTACCCCGTCGAAGTCCGCGACGGTGGCATCTACCTTCCCGTGGGCGACGACGGCCGCCCGAAGTCGAGCAATGGAGTGACCCGATAATGAGCACCCTGGAGATCCGCGACCTACAGGTGTCGGTGAAGCTGCCCGAGGGTGAGCTCAAGCCGATCCTGCACGGTGTCGACCTGACCGTGAGGTCGGGGGAGACCCACGCGATCATGGGCCCGAACGGCTCCGGCAAGTCGACCCTGGCGTACTCGGTCGCCGGCCACCCGAAGTACGAGATCACCGGTGGCTCGGTGACCCTGGACGGCGAGGACGCCCTGAAGATGTCCGTCGACGAGCGGGCCCGCGCCGGCCTCTTCCTCGCCATGCAGTACCCGGTCGAGGTGCCCGGCGTGTCGGTGGCGAACTTCCTGCGTACCGCCAAGACCGCCATCGACGGCGAGGCGCCGAAGCTGCGCACCTGGGGCGGCGAGCTGCGCGGCGCCATGGAGCGGCTGCACATGGACCCGGCCTTCGCCCAGCGCAACGTCAACGAGGGCTTCTCCGGCGGTGAGAAGAAGCGCCACGAGATCGTGCAGTTGGAGCTGCTCAAGCCGAAGGTGGCCATCCTCGACGAGACCGACTCCGGTCTCGACGTGGACGCGCTGCGGGTGGTGAGCGAGGGCGTGAACCGGGTGCGTGACACCGGCGACACCGGCCTGCTGCTGATCACCCACTACACCCGGATCCTGCGCTACATCAAGCCCGACTACGTGCACGTCTTCGTCGCCGGCCGGATCGTCGAGCAGGGCGGCCCGGAACTGGCCGACAAGCTCGAAGAGTCCGGCTACGAGCGGTACGCGGCCGGGGCCGGGCCGGCGCGGGTCTGATCCCGAGGGAAGGGGCGGTCACCACGATGACCACCATCGCGATCCCGCCGGGGATGCCGCAGTACGACGATGTGCCCCGCTTCGACGTGGCGGCGGTACGCGCCGACTTCCCGATTCTGGACCGGGACGTCAACGGGCATCCGCTGGTCTACCTGGACAGCGCCAACACCTCACACAAGCCGCGTCAGGTGCTCGACGTGCTGGCCGAGCACTACGCCCGGCGCAACGCCAACGTGTCGCGCTCGGTGCACACGCTGGGCACCGAGGCGACCGAGGCGTACGAGGGGGCCCGGGCGAAGGTCGCCGCGTTCGTCAACGCGCCCAGCGTGGACGAGGTGGTCTTCACCAAGAACTCCACCGAGGCGATCAACATCGTGGCGTACGCGTTCTCCAACGCCTCGCTGCGTCCCGACGCCGACCCCCGGCTCCGGCTGGGACCGGGTGACGAGATCGTCATTTCCGAGATGGAGCACCACTCGAACATCGTCCCGTGGCAGTTGCTGGCCGAGCGGACCGGCGCGACGCTGCGCTGGTTCCCGGTCACCGACAACGGCCGGCTGGACGAGTCGGGCCTGACCGACCTGGTCAACGAGCGGACGAAGATCGTCTCGTTGGTGCACATGTCGAACATCCTCGGCACCGTCAACGCCACCGCGCGGATCACCGCCCGGGTCCGCGAGGTCGGGGCGCTGCTGCTGCTGGACTGCTCGCAGTCGGTGCCGCACATGCCGATCGACGTGGTCGACCTGGACGCGGACTTCATCGTCTTCACCGGGCACAAGATGTGCGGCCCGACCGGCATCGGCGTGCTCTGGGGCCGTGCGGAGCTGCTGGCGGCGATGCCGCCGGTGTTCGGCGGCGGTTCGATGATCGAGACGGTGACGATGGGTGGCTCCACGTACGCCGCGCCGCCGGCCCGGTTCGAGGCCGGCACTCCGCCCATCGCCGAGGCGGTCGCGCTCGGCGCGGCCGTGGACTACCTCACCGGCGTCGGCATGCGGTCGATCCAGTGGCACGAGAAGCAGCTCACCGCGTACGCGCTGGACGCCCTGGGCGGCGTACCCGGACTGCGGATCTTCGGTCCGGAGGTGCCGGTGGGCCGGGGCGGCACCATCTCGTTCGCGCTCGGCGACGTGCACCCGCACGACGTGGGTCAGGTGCTCGACTCCCTCGGCGTGCAGGTGCGGGTGGGGCATCACTGCGCCCGCCCGGTCTGCACCCGGTTCGGGGTGCCGGCCACCACCCGGGCCTCGTTCTACCTCTACACCACGACCGACGAGATCGACGCGCTGGTGGCGGGCCTGGAACAGGTGCGGAAGGTGTTCCGATGAGCCGGGCGACGCAGGAGCCCGGCGAATCGACGGGAGTTCAGCCTGATGCAGCTTGAGACTCTCTACCAGGAGATCATCCTGGATCACTACAAGCACCCGCACGGTCGCGGGCTGCGCGACGCCGTCGACCCGGCCGCCCGGGTCGGTGAGGCGCACCACGTGAACCCGACCTGCGGCGACGAGGTCACCGTCCGGGTGGCCACCGACGGTACGACGTTGCACGACCTGTCGTACGACGGGATGGGTTGTTCGATCAGCCTGGCGTCCGCGAGCGTGCTGCACGAGCTGTTGACCGGTCGGGGTGCGACGGAGGCGTTCGAGGTGCACGAGGCGTTCCTGGCGTTGATGTCCGGTCGTGGTCAGGTCACGCCGGACGAGAATGTGCTCGGCGACGGGGTGGCGTTCGAGGGCGTGGCCCGCTATCCCGCCCGGGTCAAGTGCGCGCTGTTGCCGTGGATGGCGTTCAAGGACGCCGCGGCACGCGCCGGTGTGGGCGCGAGCCCGACGGAGGTGAAGGCATGAGTGAGAACACTGCGCCGGCCGGCGGTAAGGCCGCCGCCGCCGATATCGAGGAGGCGATGAAGGACGTCGTCGACCCGGAGCTGGGCATCAACGTGGTCGACCTCGGCCTGGTGTACGGCGTACACGTCGACGAGCAGAACGTCGCCACCCTGGACATGACGCTGACCTCGGCGGCCTGCCCACTCACCGACGTGATCGAGGACCAGACCCGTCAGGCGCTGACCACCGGCCCCGGCGGCGGCCTGGTCGACGACATCCGGATCAACTGGGTCTGGCTGCCCCCGTGGGGACCGGACAAGATCACTGACGATGGTCGCGAGCAGCTTCGCTCCCTCGGCTTCAACCTCTGACAGCGCCTCCGAGCATCGCCGGAGTGCCATGTCGGGTGCGGCATCCCACCGGATGCCGCACCCGACGTTTCTCCGCCTGGCGTAGACACCGGACCGCCCATCGACGGCTCCGGCTGCCGGAGCACAGCCAACCTCTCGACAGCGGCCAGCGTGCCCGGCACCGGCTGGTGGTGGCTGCGGCGCAGGCGCCTGAGGGCGTGACCGGTTCAGCCCGACAGCGTTGATGAGACGGCGATGCCGGGCGATCGGCCGTCCGGCCGAGTCGGTAGCGTCATCATCACCGTGTTCGCCGTCGGCATGCTCCTCGGTGGCTGACCCGCGCCGGTCGTGCCGTACGGTCGGCTGATGAGCAGCCGACCCGCCGCCGGCGGTGGCAGGTGGGTGGAGGTCGATCCGGGCCGTGCCGCCCGCTGGGTCGTCGGCTTCGCCGACCGGCACGGCCCGCCTACCGCCAGCGCGCAGGCGTACGGCCTGCTGCTGTCCGCTCCGGACGGTGCCACCGCCGAACTGCACACTCCTCCAGGTGCGCCGGCCGCGCCGGATCTGGACACCTTCATCAGGGAGGTCGTCGCGCCGCGCCGGATCGGACTGTTGCTGGCCCGCAAAGGTGCGGTGGCGATGGGGGTAGCCGAGGGTACACAGCTGAGCGTGCACAAGGTGGACACCCGCTACGTGCAGGGACGTACCGCCGCCGGTGGTTGGTCGCAGCAGCGTTTCGCCCGCCGCCGGGACAACCAGACGAAGGCGGCGCTGGCCGATGCGGCGGATCTCGCCGTACGCCTGCTGCTGCCGGAGGCCGACCGGCTCGACGCGCTGGTCGCCGGTGGCGACCGTCGGGCGGTGGACACCGTGCTGGCCGACCGCCGGCTCGCCCCACTCGCCGCGCGGCGCGCCGACCGGCTGCTCGACGTTCCGGAACCCCGGTACGCGGTGCTTGTCGCCGCGCTCGCGACCGCCCGGTCGGTTCGGATTCTGGTCCGCGAGCCGCAGACGGAGGCCGGCCGCTAGGACCCGCAGGTGGCGGGCTGGTTCGTGGCGCGGGCCCGGTCACCTTTGACCGGGCCCGCTGACCGTCGATAGGTCAGACCGCGCCGCTGAACGTGTCGCAGGAGGCCGGGTCGCCGCTCTCGTAGCCCTGGTTGAACCACTGCTTGCGCTGCTTCGACGAGCCGTGGGTGAACTCCTCCGGGTTCACCGGCCGGTCGGCGCGCTTGGAGATGGCGTCGTCGCCGATCGCCTCCGCGGTGTCGATGGCCTCGGCGATGTCCCGCTCGGTGATGCTGGTGAAGATCTTCTGGCCGCTCTCGTCGGCCGTGCCGGTGGCGTTCTTCGCCCACGCGCCCGCGTAGCAGTCGGCCTGCAACTCCAGGCGTACCGACAGGTCGTTGGCGTTGCCGGGGTCGCGCTGCTGCTGGCGGTGCACCTGCTCGTTGGTGCCGAGCAGGTTCTGCACGTGGTGGCCGTACTCGTGGGCCAGCACGTACGGCTGGGCGAACTCGCCCTCGGCGCCCAGTTGGGTGGCGAGCACCTCGTAGAACGACAGGTCGATGTACACCAACGAGTCGGCCGGGCAGTAGAACGGGCCGACGCCGGAGTTGGCCTGGCCGCAGGCGGTGTTGACGGCCTGGCTGAAGAAGACGGTGCGGGTCGGTTGGTACTGCTCGCCGAGAGCCTGCGGCAGGGCGGTGCGCCAGTACGCCTGGATCGAGTTGACGTAGAGGGTGTTGCGGCAGTCGAGCCGCTCCAGCGCGTTCTCGGCGGCGCAACGCTGCTCCAAGGCGGCGTTGTCGCCCTGCTCCTCGCCGCCGGTCATGGCGTTCAGGCCGAAGCCGCCACCGACGAGGGCCACCAGCACGGCGATGACGATGCCGACGATGCCGCCCCGCCCCCCGCCGACCGGGATGGGGATGCCCATCCCGCCGCCGCCTCCGCCGCTACCTCGCCGGTCCTCCACCTGGCTGGTGTCGATCCGCGCGTTTTCGTTCAGCTCCATGGTGACCCCGATCAGTCGGTGGCTCGTGGGCCGGAACCGGGCCCGGTTTCGGCGATCCGGTACCCGACGATCTTGGTCGGTAATCCGCATGGGGTGTCGGCCGGCGCCGAGTACACTTGGTGCCGTGCTGCGCTGCGAAGGCTGAACGCCCCGCGCCGACGGGTCACCAGGATCCGCCGGCGCTTTCGTGTGCCCTGAGTCAGCCCTTCGGAACCCGAGAGCGAGTACCTGGAAATGATCACTGCCACCGGCCTGGAACTGCGCGCCGGAGCCCGGATCCTGCTGTCCGACACCACGCTGCGGGTGCAGCCCGGTGACCGGATCGGCCTGGTCGGGCGCAACGGCGCCGGCAAGACCACCACGTTGAAGGTGCTCGCCGGGGAGGGCCAGCCGTACGCCGGGCAGGTCGACCGGCGTAGCGCCGTCGGCTATCTCCCGCAGGACCCGCGTACCGGCGACCTGGACGTCACCGGCCGCGACCGGGTGCTCTCCGCCCGCGGGCTGGACGCGCTGATGGCCGGGATGAAGGAACTGGAGGCGCGGCTCGCCGAGGACGCCGACGAGCGCCTGGTGCGCCGCTACGGCGCGCTGGAGGACCAGTTCGCGGCGCTCGGCGGATACGCGGCCGAGGCCGAGGCGGCGCGCATCTGCGCCAACCTGGGGCTGCCCGACCGGGCCCTGGCGCAGACCATCGGCACCCTTTCCGGCGGTCAGCGTCGCCGCATCGAGCTGGCCCGGATCCTGTTCCGGGACGCGGGCGAGAACGGCGGCGGCATTCTGCTGCTGGACGAGCCGACCAACCACCTCGACGCCGACTCGATCACCTGGCTGCGGGGTTTCCTCGCCAACCACAAGGGCGGCCTGATCGTGATTTCCCACGACGGCGACCTGCTGGAGTCGGTGGTCAACAAGGTGTGGTTCCTCGACGCCACCCGCAGTGTGGTCGACGTCTACAACCTGGGCTGGAAGGCGTACCTGGAGGCGCGGGAGACCGACGAGCGTCGTCGTCGCCGGGAGCGGGCGAACGCCGAGAAGAAGGCCGGCGCGCTGATGGCCCAGGCCGACAAGATGCGGGCCAAGGCCACCAAGACCGTCGCCGCGCAGAACATGGCCCGCCGCGCCGAACGGCTGATGTCCGGCCTGGAGGAGGTACGCGTCGCCGACAGGGTGGCGAAGGTGCGGTTCCCCGCACCGGCGCCGTGCGGCAAGACGCCGCTGACCGCGACCGGCCTGTCCAAGTCGTACGGTTCGTTGGAGATCTTCACCGACGTGAACGTGGCGGTGGACCGGGGTTCCCGGGTGGCCATCCTCGGGCTGAACGGCGCCGGCAAGACCACGCTGCTGCGGATGCTCGGCGGTCTGCTGGAGCCGGACACCGGTGAGGTGCGTCCCGGTCACGGTCTGCGTCTGGGCTACTACGCTCAGGAGCACGAGACGCTGGATGTGGAGCGGACCGTATTGGAGAACATGCGCGCCGCGGCGGTCGAGCAGACCGACACCGAACTGCGGAAGATCCTGGGCGCCTTTCTCTTCTCCGGCGAGGACGTCGACAAGCCCGCCGGGGTGCTCTCCGGTGGGGAGAAGACCCGGCTGGCCCTGTCGACGCTGGTCTGTTCCGGTGCCAATGTGCTGCTGCTCGACGAGCCGACGAACAACCTGGACCCGGTCAGCCGGGAGCAGGTGCTCGACGCCATCGCCCGCTACCCGGGCGCGATCGTGCTGGTCACGCACGACCCGGGGGCGGTCCTCGCGCTCAAGCCGGACCGGGCGATCCTGCTGCCGGACGGTGACGAGGACGCGTGGAGCGACGACCTGCTGGAACTGGTCGAGCTGGCCTGAGCCCCCGTGCGGCATCACCTATCGGGAAGCTGACACTGCATAGCGTGTCGGTTGGCGAATAGTTGATATCTGGCGCATGATCGTTCGAGACGGTCTAATAGGTGGGACCGTATCCGAACCGCACAGTCTGGGACGTGAGGACACAGCATGGCAGCCACTGGCACAGCCACCAGCACTGAGAAGGGTCGCCGGATCGTCGGAGCCGAGCGTCAGACGCTCGCGAAGGACCTCGTCAAGCGGTACACCGGGGGCGAGAGCATCCGGGCGCTCGCGGCCTCGACCGGGCGATCGTACGGGTTCATCCACCGCGTACTCACCGAGTCCGGGGTGCAGCTGCGGCAGCGCGGCGGCGCCCGGCGCCGCAAGAAGGCGTGACCCGCCCGTCAGCGTCGTTCAGCAGCACCGCCACCACCACCGTGACCCGGGCCGCCCGGTGACCGCCGAGGCGACCGGGGTCCGGCTGGAATGCGACGGGCCGGTCGCCACGGTCACCCTGTGCCGGCCCGACGTGCTCAACGCGCAGACCCCGGCGATGTGGCGCGCGATGAGCGACTTCTCCCGGGAGCTTCCCGGTGACGTGCGGGTGGTCGTGGTACGCGGCGAGGGGCGGGCGTTCTCCGCCGGTCTCGACCTGGCGGTGGCCGGTGCCTCCGGCCCCGGTTCCTTCGTCGAGCTGACCACCCTGCCGGAGCAGGAGTGCGCCGACAAGATCGCCGAATACCAGGCCGGTTTCACCTGGCTGCACCGCCCGGACGTGATCTCGATTGCCGCCGTGCAGGGGCATGCCATCGGTGGCGGACTCCAACTCGCGCTCGCCTGTGACCTGCGGGTGCTGGCCGAGGACGCGACGTTGTCCATGGCCGAGGTGACGTTGGGCCTGGTGCCGGACCTGGCCGGCACCAAGCGCCTGGTCGAGTTGGTCGGCTATGCCCGCGCGCTGGAGATCTGCGCCACCGGGCGGCGGATGAACGCTGCCGAGGCCGACCGGATCGGTCTGGCCACCCTGGTGGTCCCGGCCGCCGAGCTGGACGACGCGGTGCGGGACCTGGCCGCCGGGCTGCTCGCCCACGACCGGGACGCCGTTGTCGAGATCAAGGCGCTGCTCGCCGGAGCCGCCGGGCGTACCCACGCCGAGCAGCAGCGCGCCGAGCGGGAGGCGCAGACGCGCCGGCTGCGAGATCTCGCCGGACGGGGCGAATAGTAAGGACCGTTCGGGAAGATATGGGTTACTCACCTGGTTGTCGTAGGCATCGGGAGAATTGACCCGACGGTTGACGACGTCCTGACCCGGAGGTGAGCGTGTCCAACCCGATGGCCGCTGGCGGCATGGGCGGTTGGAGCATGCTCCGCTCGATGCGCAGCCAGGACGACATCTCCGCACACCGGCTGAAGCGCGGGGTGGCCCGCCGGATCGTCGCCTTTGCCCACCCCTACCGGCGCGACATCGTCGTCTTCCTGCTCACCGTGGTCGTCGCCGCGGTGATCGGGGTGGCGACCCCGCTGCTGGCCGGCGACGTGATCGACGCGATCAGCCGGGGCGGCGCCGAGGCCGGGGCGCTGGTGGTCCGGCTGGCCCTGTTCATCGGTGCGCTCGCGGTCGCCGACGCGCTGCTGTCACTGGCCCAACGGTGGTACTCGGCCCGCATCGGCGAGGGCATCATCCTCGACCTGCGTACCCGGGTGTACGACCACGTGCAGCGGATGCCGTTGCAGTTCTTCACCCGGACCCAGACCGGTGCGCTGGTCAGCCGGCTCAACAACGACGTGATGGGTGCCCAGCGGGCGTTCACCTCGACGTTGTCGGGCGTGGTCAGCAACGTGATCCAGCTGGTCCTCACCGCTGCGGTGATGCTGACTCTCTCCTGGCAGATCACGGCGCTGTCGCTGGTGATGCTGCCCGTGTTCATCATCCCGGCGCGTCGGGTGGGCCGGCGGCTGGCCGAGATCACCCGTGAGTCGTACAATCTCGACGCCAAGATGAACGCGACGATGACCGAGCGATTCGGGGTCGCCGGCGCGATGCTGGTGAAGCTCTTCGGGCGACCCGACGCCGAGGCGGCCCGCTTCGCCGCCCGCGCCGAACGGGTCCGCGACATCGGCATCACCTCCGCGATGTACTCGCGAACCTTCTTCGTGGCCATGCTGCTGGTGGCCTCGCTGGCTCAGGCCCTGACCTACGGCCTCGGTGGCTGGCTCGCGATCAGCGGCCAGGTCAGCGCCGGCACCGTGGTGACCCTCGCGTTGCTGCTCACCCGCCTCTACGGCCCGCTCACCGCGCTGAGCAACGTCCGGGTGGACGTGATGAGCGCGCTGGTCTCGTTCGATCGGGTCTTCGAGGTGCTCGACCTGCAACCCGGCATCAAGGAACGACCCGACGCGGTGCGGATCCCCGAGGGCGCGGGGACAGTTGAGTTCCGCGACGTCCGGTTCCGCTACCCGAGCGCCGCCGAGATCTCGCTCGCGTCGCTGGAGGAGGTCGCCGCCCTGGATCGTACGGTCAACGAACCGGTGCTCAAGGGCGTCTCGTTCCGGGTCGAGCCGGGGCAGATGGTGGCGCTGGTCGGGCCCTCCGGCGCCGGCAAGTCCACGCTGTCCATGCTGATCTCCCGCATCTACGACGTGACCGACGGGCAGGTGCTGGTGGGCGGCGTCGATGTCCGGGACGCCCGGCTCGACTCGCTGCGCGACGAGATCGGCGTGGTCACCCAGGATTCGCACCTGTTCCACGAGACCATCGCGGAAAACCTGCGCTACGCCAAACCGGAGGCCACCGACGACGAGCTGTGGGCGGCCCTCGCCGGCGCGCAGGTCGCCGACCTGGTCAGGGCGCTGCCAGACGGGCTCGACACCACTGTCGGCGAGCGCGGGTACCGCTTCTCCGGTGGCGAGAAACAGCGCATCGCCATCGCCCGGTTGCTGCTCAAGGCGCCGTCGATCGTGATCCTCGACGAGGCTACCGCCCACCTGGATTCGGAGAGCGAGGCGGCGGTGCAACGGGCGCTGTCGGTGGCGCTGACCGGGCGTACCGCCCTGGTGATCGCCCACCGACTCTCCACCGTCCGGGACGCCGACCAGATCCTGGTCCTCGACGACGGCCGCATCGTGGAGCGGGGCCGCCACGCCGAGCTGGTCGCGGTCGGCGGCCTCTACGCCGAGCTGTACCGCACCCAGTTCGCGGTGGCGGACTCACCCACGCCGTACGCCGACGCCACCGGCCCGGAGCCGGTGGTCATCCCCGCCCGGGAGTACATCGCCGACGAGGCCATGCCCCCCGCCGCCGCCAACTGAAAGACGTCTCGCCGCTCGGTGAGGGTCGGGGCTCCGCTTTTTCCATCGCCGCCCGAATCGATGCCTTCGCCCGTGTCGCACCGATTACCCCTTCTGCATTTCTAGGACCACATCAATGACGGAGCCGGCAGTCGTTCCGGTGTCTTACACCGGACACAAGAGCGGACGAACATGTCAACAATCCCGAAGTGGGTCGTTGGTATTGCCTGCTGACCTGGAATGATCCGCAACCCGGCCGCATCGTTGTCTTCAGGGTGACCGAGGTCGTCGGTGGAGGCTTCCACCTCCAAGCGACAGTGTGGGACCGCGACGATCAGTGACCTCGACCAGCAGCGGCCCATCTGCCGGCCCGTCCCGCTCATTCGCGCGTGGCCGAGTGGAGTTCGGCGAAGGCGGCACCGAGGGTCTGCGGGGTGTAGTGGGCGTTCAGGCCGCTGGGGTTGGGCAGCACCCACAGCCGGGCATCGGCCAGCTGCTCCGGTTGCGGCCCGAACCCCGCCTTCGGTCGGGCAAAGCCGATCCGGTACGCCGTCACCCCGACCACCGCGACCCAGCGCGGCCGGTACCGGGCCACCTTGTCGATGAGCTGTCGGGCGCCGTCGACAAGTTCGGCGGCGGTCAGCTCGTCGGCGCGGGCGCTGGCCCGGGCCACCATGTTGGTGATGCCGAGGCCGAGCGCCGGCAGGTCGTCCTGCTCGCTGGGGTGCAGCAGGCGGGGGGTGAACCCGCCCCGGTACAGCGCCGGCCAGAATCGGTTTCCGGGGCGGGCGAAGTGCCACCCGGTCGCGGCCGACCATAGCCCGGGGTTGATCCCGACAAAGAGCACGTCCAGCCCGATGTCGATGACGTCCGGGATGGTCTTGTCGGCCGCGGCGGCCAGCTCCTCCCGGCTCGGGCGTGGGTACGCGCGCGGCTGGGGCTTCTCGCCCACCGGCGGGGACGGGTCCGCCGGTCTGTGGATGCCCTGCCGGTCGCGGCGGGCCGGCCGGCCGGCGGTCACAGGCCGCGCAGCGCGCCGCCGTCGACCGGAACGGTGACGCCGGTGAGGTAGCTGGCCGCGGGGGAGAGCACGAAGGCGGCGACCCGACCGAACTCGGCGGGATCACCGATGCGGCGCAGCGGAATAGTGGCCTCCACCTCGGCTCGGGCCCGGTCCGGGTCGCCGGAGGCGGCGAAGAGTTCCCGGTTGCGGTCGGTCAGGATCCGCCCCGGCAGCAGCCCGACCACCCGTACGCCGCGCGGGCCGTACTCGTCGGCGACGTCCTTGGCGACCCCGGCCAGACCTGGCCGCAGGCCGTTGGAGATGCCCAGCCCGGTTACCGGGCCGCGCGCCGAGGTGGAGAGGACCAGCGCGATGGCGCCGCCGTCGGGCAGGGCGGCGGCGACCGTTCGTACCGTGCGGACGCTACCGAGGAAGACCGTCTCGAAAGACTGCCGCCACTGCTCGTCGTCGACTGACGCGGCGCTGCCGGTGGGCGGTCCGCCAACGGAGACCAGGGCACCATCGACGCGGCCGAAGTGGTGCTGTGCGGTGGTCAGCAGCCGTTCGGGTGTCGCCGGATCCGCCAGGTCGGCGGTGACGCCGACGGCTCGGTCGGGCCCGCCGAGGTCGGCCACGGCGGCCTCCACCGCGTCGGTGCGCCGGGCGGAGAGCACCACCCGGGCACCATCGGCCACCAGGCGCTGTGCGGTGGCGAAACCAAGCCCACGGGAGGCGCCGGTGAGCACGTACACCCGATCGGTCAGCCCGAGATCCATGCCGACGATCCTGCCCCAGCCCGCCCGGCGGGAAACAGGGGGGCGGTCCCCGGTCGTGAGTCGGGTTCAGGGGCGGGCCGGGCGCAGCAGGCGTACCCGGCCGGCGACCTGGAGTGCGATCGCGCCGCCGGCCCGGCCGAGGCCGGGGGACCGGCGGCGGCGCGGTGCCGTCTGCCCGTGGTAGCGGAACTCCGCCTCGCGGACGGCCAGTTCCTCCGCGCCGAGTGCCGGCAGGGCGGTGCGGGCGTGCAGTGCGCGGGCCAGGTCCCAGCCGTCGCGCAGCCCGCCGGCGGTGGGCCGGTCGGCCGCCCAGTCGATGAACACCGTCGGCCAGCTGGGGCCGAGCCCGGCGGCGAGCAGTGGCCAGTGCCGGGCGACCTCGCCGGCCCGCTTGCGC